>NZ_JAHLPQ010000002.1:0-250845 GCF_018917985.1 Blautia sp. MSJ-36
AACGAATCAATATCTTTCAAAAGAACGATATTTTCACCAAGGGGGACGTCTACCCTTTTTTAGCCAGAAAATAAGAGCAATTTTTTTCATTTAACTATTGACATTTATTAGCTGGACTTTGTTGCCTGGGAAAATTTTTCACCTGATCCGGTTAAAGTTCTACCCTTCCCTCCAGGGCGCGTAGAAGTGTCACTTCATCAATATACTCCAGGTCACCGCCAACCGGAACTCCGCTGGCAATACGGCTTACTTTGATTCCGGTGGGCTTGATCAGTTTGCTGATGTACATGGCTGTAGTTTCACCCTCAAGGCTGGAATTGGTCGCCACAATAACTTCTTTTACATCTCCCTGAAGGCGCTTCATCAGTTCCTTCAGCTTGATATCATCCGGTCCGATTCCAAGCATTGGAGAGATCGCGCCGTGAAGTACATGGTAAACCCCGTCAAACTTGCCTGTTTTCTCATATGCTGCCAGATCCCTGGTATTCTCAACGACCATGATGGTGCTGTGATCTCGTTTTGGATTGGCACAGATCGGGCAGAGTTCCTGGTCTGTCAGTGTATAACAGCATTTGCAGTACTGAACGTTCTGCCTTGCATCGGTAATGGAAGCTGTCAGCTGCTCAACCTGGTCTTTTGGCATATTCATGATATGAAACGCAAGACGCTGGGCAGATTTTGCTCCAATTCCCGGAAGATGGGAAAGCTGCTCAATGAGTTTATTGATATGGCTGCTGTAATATTCCATCAGAAAGGAAGGCCTCCGCCAAGACCGCCAAGACCTCCTGTCAGTTTGGACATCACTGCTGCTGACTCAGACTCAACCTGACGGAGTGCCTCATTTGTTGCTGCCGCGATCATATCCTCAAGCATCTCAATATCATCCGGATCTACTGCTTCCTCGGAAAGTGTGACTTTTGTTATTTCACGTTTGCCGGAAACGGTAACGGAAACAGCTCCGCCGCCTACGGTTGCTGTGAACTCTTTTTCCTCAAGAGCCTTCTGATTCTCTTCCATCTGACGCTGCATTTTCTGCGCCTGTTTCATAAGATTGTTCATGTTTCCCGGCATACCCATGCCTGGGAATCCACCTCTTTTTGCCATAATAATGATCCTCCTGTTTTTATTTTACAGATTTATGACTCATCGTCCGGGTCTTCTTCCACTACGATATCCATGTGGATATTCTCCCGGAGTGCATCGTCTACTGTGATCTGCGCGAGATTGGTGTGCTGATGCTTGTTGGCTACCAGCATATGTATCTCCACGCTTTTTCCTGTCCGGGCCGCGATAATGTCCTGAAGTTCTTTCTGCGCCTCCGGATTGTCTACATAATTCATTCCCAGGAAATCCTGAAATTCCACGTAAAGGATAGGATCCCCTGTTTCCCCGTTATACTTGGGGACTGCCCGCTGCAGGGACTGTTTAAAAAGTCCTGTCGTCTGCCCCACAATGGCTCGCCATCCTGCTACGATCTTCTGAAGATCTTCTGGAGCTGCTTTCTGTGGTTTGGGCTGCTGTGACTGCACCGCACCTGGCACTGCATTCCCCGGTTCCCCGGATGTGCCGACATCGCCTTCCCGGACGATCACCTGCTGCACCGGCCGTTCTTCCATCTGTTTTTCCAGAACACGGAGCCGGTCAAGAACTGAGTCCAGATTGGTCTCCATAGCCGGTCTGCACAACTTGATCAGCGCAATTTCCACCAACACACGTTTCTGGCTTGCAAAACGGATCTGATTGGACAGATCGGAAAAAATACGAATATACCGCATCAGGGTTTCCACATCTGTCATCTCGCTCTCTTCCTTCAGAAGCTTCAGATTTTCGGAAGAAACATCAATTGCCTCCTCCGGATTCTCGGAAGTCTTCACAAGGAGAAGATTTCGCATATACCAGGTAAAATCGGATACAAACTGCCCCAGTTCCCGACCTCCTGTAATCAGGTCTTCCAGCACATGGATGGAACCGGTCACATCACCGGAAAGCACTTTCCGAAGGAGCTTACTGAATACCTCTGTATCCACAGCTCCCAGAACATCCAGGACTTTATCATAGGTAAGCACCTGTCCCAGATAAAAAGAAATGCACTGATCCAGAAGACTTAAGGCATCTCGCATGGATCCGTCACCTTTTTTTGCCACATAGCGCACGGCTTTTTCCTCCGCTTCCACGCCTTCTGCTGCCAGAAGCTCGGAAAGCCTGGCTGCTATGGTATCAATGGAAATCCGGTGGAAGTCATAACGCTGGCATCTGGACAGGATGGTGATCGGTATCTTATGGGCTTCTGTGGTCGCCAGGATAAAAATAACGTAGGAAGGCGGCTCTTCCAGTGTTTTCAGAAGAGCATTGAATGCTCCTGTTGAGAGCATATGCACCTCATCGATGATGTAAACCTTGTATTTACCCTCTGTCGGGCGGTAGGCAACTTCCTCACGGATCTCACGGATGTTGTCAACACCGTTGTTGGATGCCGCATCGATCTCGATCACATTCATGGCGGTTCCTGCCTGAATAGCCTTACACATGGCACATTCGTTGCAGGGACTGCCGTTTACAGGATGTTCGCAGTTTACTGCCTTCGCCAGGATCTTTGCAACCGTAGTCTTTCCGGTACCTCTCGTTCCGCAGAACAGGTATGCGTGTCCGATACGGTTCGCCTTGATCTGGTTGGTCAGTGTTGTCACAATATGATCCTGTCCTTTTACGTCGTCAAAATTATCGGGACGAAATTTACGGTAAAGAGCAGTATAACTCATAAAACTCTCCTTCTCTTCGCCACAGTCGCCGCGGAAAGACTTCCGCGGCGGCCAGATGACTTATGATTCATTAATCGCCAAAACTGATTCCAATCTGTTTGGCTGCTTTTACAAGCTGATCTTTCGGGGATACCATCTTCAGCTTGCCTGCACATTCAGCAAGAGGAACACGTTTGATCTTGCCATTGATAACGCCGATCATAACACCATATTCCTCATCCATGATCGCCTGTGCTGCGCCTGCACCGATCCTTGTGGAAAGAACGCGGTCATATGCACATGGCTCTCCGCCTCGCTGCATATGTCCCGGAACTGTGATACGTACTTCACTTCCGGTTACCTGCTGGATCTGGTCTGCGATCTCATAGGATACAGACGGATATTTCTTTGCTCTTTCCGCAAGTTTCTCTTTGTATTTTTTCTTCGGAAGCTCTGCGTCTTCTTTTGAGATGGCTCCCTCAGCTACTGCAAGAATGGTAAAACGCTTGCCTGCCTTGTTTCGTTTCTGGATGGCTTCCGCTACCTTGTTGATGTCATACGGGATCTCCGGGATCAGGATTACATCCGCTCCGCCCGCAACACCAGCATTCAGCGTCAGGCTTCCAACCTTATGTCCCATGATCTCAACAATAAATACACGTCCGTGGGATGCAGCTGTTGTATGGATACAGTCAATAGCATTGGTTGCGATCTCCAGAGCACTCTGGAAACCAAAGGTCATATCTGTGCCCCAGATATCATTATCAATGGTCTTCGGAAGATGGATGATATTCAGGCCTTCCTCACGGAGAAGATTGGCTGTTTTCTGTGTTCCGTTTCCGCCGAGGATCACAAGACAGTCAAGACAGAGTTTATAGTAAGTCTGCTTCATTGCCTCAACCTTGTCCAGTCCCTTCTCATCCGGAACCCGCATCAGTTTAAACGGCTGTCTGGATGTTCCGAGAATGGTTCCGCCCTGAGTCAGGATTCCGGAAAAATCCTTGGCTGTGAGCATACGGTATTTCCCGTAGATCAGTCCCTTATATCCATCATCAAAGCCATAAACCTCAAGGTTCTCAACGCTGTTGCTCAGTCCCTTTACAACGCCTCTCATGGTCGCGTTCAATGCCTGACAGTCACCACCGCTTGTCAGCAGGCCGATTCTTTTAATCATAGCGTCCTCCATTCTGTGCCCTCTTATGTGCACATTTTATTTGTTGCTGTCCATTACAGAAATCCGGCATTCTGGCGGATCTTTTCCTGCAAAACAGCTCCATTGTTTTCTCTTTTCACAGAGTTTTACACATTATAATATTATAAAGCATTTTCAGGCTGTATACAACATGAAATGCTCCTTTTTCATCCGGCAGAAATTTTTTTGTGCTTCTTGACAAATCCGCCATAAGAGTCTATAATTAAATTCCGCGCAGCCGGGGAGATAGCGGTGCCCTGTACCTGCAATCCGCTACAGCAGGGGTGATGCCAATCTGAGGCTTGTATCTTGTGGAGCAGCCCTTTATAAGTGGCGTTGACGTCTGGGTCTTACGCAACAGGAATCTGTGAACCGTGTCAGGGCAGGAATGCAGCAGCACTAAGCAGAAGCTCTTGTGTGCCGTGAGGGTGCCTGGGCTGAGTTAACTGTAAAGGTAACGTCTGTGAGACCATTCCGAGGTGCGGCGCGCGTAAAAAAGGTTATAATATATGATCTCTATATAAACAGCATTTCCGCCGGGTTCGTCATTTATGACTGATCCGGCGGGATTTTTTATTCAAAAAAAACACCGGAAGTCCTTAACCGGCTTCCGGTGTTTTCCTGTATTTCTGTATTATTTACAATATCCGGCAACTACCTGATTGATCAGCTTGCCGTCAGCTTTTCCTTTCAGGTCTCCCATGACTGCTTTCATGATCTGGCCCTTGTTTCCGGTTGCAAGAACATCTGCAAATTTCTCCTCGATATAAGCCTTGATCTCTGCTTCATCCATCTGCTTTGGAGCATATTTTGCAATAATGTCATATCTTGCCTGATACTCTTCTTTCAGGTCTGTACGGTCTGCCGGGCAGGTATCAATCTGCTCTTTTGCTGTTTTCAGCTCTTTCAGAATAACCCTGTCTACCAGATCTCCTTTAATATCATCACGGCATCCTTCATCAATGGCAACTTTCTTTACTGCTGCGATCAGTGAGGAAACTGCTTCCTTGGTTACCTTATCCTTGGCTTTCATTGCTGCTACCATATCTTTTCTTAAAACTTCAAGTTCCATTATGTGGTCCTCCATTTTCTGTCGTCCTCTGCCGGAACGGCTTTCATTTTTATCTGGTTTTATTTTGATATTTCTCTGTAATTCTGTCAAGAGAAAATCTCAGAGAACTTTTTGTTCCATATTTATCCCGTTCTGTTTTATTCTGTGCCATCCGTCTGTGTCTGCTGCCCGGCAAGGCGTTCTGCTTCCTGTTTCTTCAGAATTTTTGCCTGCTTCTTTTTTTCGCGGAGCTCACGAAAAAATGCAGAAAGCATTTCCGAACATTCTTCTTCCAGTACTCCTTCGGTAATCTTTACCTGGTGGTTAAACCCTTCGATCTGAAGAAGATTCATGACAGAACCTGCACAACCTGCTTTCGGATTCATACAGCCGATGACCACCTCATCAATTCTGGACTGTACAAGAGCTCCTGAACACATCTGGCAGGGTTCCAGCGTCACATACATGGTACATCCTTCCAGTCGCCAATCGCCCAGTTTTTTGCTGGCTTTCCGGATTGCATTCAGCTCTGCGTGGGATAACGTATTTTTATCTGTATTGCGGCGGTTGTAGCCTCTGGCTATAATTTTCCCTTCGTGTACAATTACACAGCCAATCGGAACTTCCTCCAGCGCACGGGCCTTTTTTGCCTGGCGGATCGCCTCTTTCATAAAACGTTCCTGGTCTGTCACGTTTTTTTCCTCCTGTGGTTTTAATCAAACATCTGCTTTCTGTTAGAATTATATCTGCCGTCCCTTCCCCTGTCAATCCGGGCCGGAACTTCAGTCTGAGCCGCTGCTTTTCTTCGCAGCACACAAAAAAAGCGCTGCAGGAACAAAAAAAAGTTCCTGCGGCGCTTTCTCATATTTTGAGTAATTATTTATGAAGTGCTTCTCCGTTGGTAGCAATCACATCTTTATACCAGTAGAAAGATTTTTTCTTATAACGGTTCAGAGTTCCTGTTCCGTCATCGTTGCGGTCTACGTAGATGTAACCATAGCGTTTTTTCAGCTCTGCTGTGGACGCGCTGACAAGGTCGATGCAGCCCCAGGATGTGTAACCCATAACGTCTACACCATCTTCGAGCGCCTCCTCTACCTGGAGAAGATGTTTCTGGAGGTAATCGATACGGTAATCGTCCTCAACGGTCATAACGCCATCTTTCTCAACCAGTTTATCTACTGCTCCCAGTCCGTTCTCAACAATGAACAGCGGCTTCTGATAGCGATCCCAGTAGTAGTTCAGCACATAACGGAGACCTTTCGGATCGATCTGCCATCCCCAGTCAGAAGCTTCCAGATACGGGTTCGGAACACCGCCCATAAGATTGCCTTTTCCTTTGATCTGCTTTGCAGGATCTGCTGTCTCACAGATGCTCATGTAATAGCTGAAGGAAACAAAATCTACGGTATTTTTGAGGATTTCCTCATCGCCTGGCTCAAATTTGATCTCAATATTGTTCTCACGGAAATAGCGTTTCATGTATCCTGGATAGTATCCACGAACATGTACATCGCCAAAGAAATCGTTCTTGTGAACGCTCTCCATAGTCTTGATCACATCATCCGGGCACGGTGTCAGCGGATACATCGGCATGCTTAAGATCATGCAGCCGATCTTGGCATCCGGCATCATCTCATGGCCGATCTTTGTAGCAAGGGCACTTGCAACCAGTTCATGATGAACAGCCTGATAAAGATCCTGCTGGGAAAGCTTGTCCTTTTCTGTGTAAATACCGCCGCTTAAGAATGGCTCATGAAGAACGGAGTTGATTTCGTTGAATGTCAGCCAGTATTTAACTTTTTTTCCGTATCTTGCAAAAATAGTTCTTACATATCTCTCATAGAAGCCGATCATCTTTCTGTTTACCCAGCCATCGTAGGTCTTTGCAAGATGAAGGGGTGTCTCATAATGGGAAATTGTTACCAACGGCTCAATTCCGTATTTATGGCACTCGTCAAAAAGATCATCATAGAACTGAAGGCCTTTTTCGTTTGGTGTCTCCTCATCTCCGTTGGGAAAAATACGGCTCCACGCAATAGAGGTACGGAATACTTTAAATCCCATCTCTGCAAATAATTTCACGTCTTCTTTGTAACGGTGATAAAAATCAATTCCGATAAGTTTCATGTTGTCTTCTGTAGGCTCTTCTGTTCTTGGTCCTACGATTCCGTGTGGTGTTACGTCCTGTGTACATAAACCTTTTCCATCCTCGTTGTATGCACCTTCACACTGATTGGCAGCAACTGCGCCGCCCCATAAAAAATTCTTTGGAAATGACATTTTTTCTCCTCCCGCTTATTTATTCATGAAGTGATATAAAGCACCAATCAAATTTGCATCATTGTAAAATCTGCAGTTTGTAATCTTCGGCTCCGGCACATAGGGAGAAATTTTTCTCAGCGGAATATTTTCCAGTACCTCATCCAGGCTCCTCTGCAGATATTTATGCAGAATCGGCTGCTGGCTGATGCCGCCGCCGATGGCGATAATATCCAGATCCAGATAAATATTCAGATTGTAGATCTGTACAGCCAGACTGTCCGTATATTCTTTAAGTCCTGCGAGAACTTTTTCATCACCGTCATTTGCCAGGCTGAATATCTTCAGTCCGTCGTAAGTCTGCCAGTCCTCACCCGTATGCTTTGCAACAATCTTTGCAAGACCTTCCGCACCGCTGCTCATTCCCCAGTAGCTGTCCATCTCTTCCGGCTTCTTCGCATCTGTGCACACATAGCTGTACTCGCCCGCTGTGAAATGATTTCCGCGGAAAAGTTTTCCGTTGAGGATAATTCCGCCAGCAACGCCGGAACCAAGAACAACAACTGCTCCGTTTGTACAGCCCTTAAGGCTTCCTCTCCAAAACTCGGCAAGCGCCGCACATTTTCCATCGTTTTCTACAGAAACCGGGATTCCGTAACGTTTGGAAAGTTCTGTTCCAACTGTGCTTCCTGCAAGATATGCAAGATATCCCGCTGTTACACAGTAACCGTCTTTGTTATCCAGCATACCAGGCATGCTGATGGCAATCCCTTCGATGCGGTTTCTGTATTTCTCCACAACACCATCCAGAACTTTATAATAGTCCTCTTTTGTCTTTGTACGATAGTCCGGTGTAGGAACTTTATCTTTTTCAAGAATTTCTGCATTTTCGTCCATTAACGCATATTTCGTAAATGTTCCGCCTGCATCAAAAACCAGATAATTTTTCATTTTCATTTTACCTCAGAATTTATTTCTCGTCACCGAAATTCAGTGCAAGTTTTGCAAAGAAATCTTCCAGTGTCAGTCTTGCGTCCAGATATTTGTAAACACGGATCTCACGGTTGTTCTGTCCGTGAATGTAAGTCATATCCTCAGCGATTCTCGGAGCAGGTACCATATCATAGCTTACTTTTTCCAGCTCTTCCATCAGAACTGCGATGGTTCCCTGATCGCCAAGTCCCCAGATCTCACCCTGCGGCCAGTCCATTTCGTACTTGGCTGCTACATGGTTGAAATCTACCAGCTGCTCGAAAAGATATTTTCCGATCTTTCCGCATGGGCGGACCTTCAGCTGAAGTTCAGCAAGAGAAACGGCCATCACTTTGTAAAGGCTCATCGGCACCTGCCATACCGGCACTTTGGAGGAAAATACTACGTTTGCAGCGTTGATATCCATCATCAGATTGAACTCGAATCCTCCCTTTGGATAATCCGCTCCGCCGATCCAGATTACTGTCATGCGCTCTGCGATTTCCGGTTTCATCAGAAGTGCGGATGCAACATCTGTGATAGCACCCTGGCATGCGATGTATAACGGTCTCTTATCCTCTTTCATCGCTTCCTCAATGATGAATCTTGCACCCTCGGAATCGATTGGTGTGTGTTCATCCTCCAGGGCACGCGGTGCACCAAGTTTTACCGGGTACTGGTCCTTAAGGCCCATAAGATCCATAACTTTGATGATCTCATCGTAGCTTGCCTGTGCAGTACCAAGTTCGCCGTACTGCTGCGGATTTTTCCAGAAATGACCTGCAACAAGACCTTTTACATCGAATCTTGGTGTCATGAGATGATGTGCTACTGCGTACTGGTCATCTGCCTCGTTTTTGCAGTCTGTATGCACAATCACTCTTACTTTTTTGTTTTCCGGTACTGTATAGGCATAATTCCACATATTATTTTTCCTCCTGAAAATTTCTTTTTCTGTAATTGAAAGGAGCACCTTTCGATGCTCCTTATTTTGATTTCTGTATTGTTTTATGCGTTCTCTTTATGACGTTTGTCAAGATCTGCACGGATCTGCGGATATTTCTTATCCAGATCGTACGGAAGAAGTACAACAACTGCCATTACTGTAGATACCAGTGCAAGACCACCGAATGCGAAGTTGATCGCTGTGTGTGTCTGCGGATATTTTGTTGCGATATCTACGCCATCTGCGATTGCCTTGTCAAGTTTGGACGCATCGTAGTTGCCCCATACAAGAAGAGCAGATACGATCGCAGATGCTGCTGCTGATGAAACTTTGTTTACAAATCCCTGAATTGCGTTCTGTGTTCCACCAAGGTTTCTTCCTACCTGCCACTCTGTGTAGTCGAAGATGTCAGGCATCATGGAGAAGAACATACTGGAACGGAAACCGAATCCAAGTCCGATCAGTCCAAGTGCTGCTGTTGCAATTGTTCCGTCAGATGTGAAGAACAGGATCGCATATCCAACGATATCCACAATCGCACCAAACTGGATCAGTTTGATCTTCGCGATTCCCTTACCATTGAGGTAAGCTGCAAGGATCATAGTCGGGATAGCAAGTAAGGTAAGTAAAGTAAGTGCAAGTGACATTCCGCTTACATCGCCAACAATGTAAGTGTAATAATACTGCATTGCTCCGTACATGGAAAGGTATCCAAGGAAGAGGAAAAATACCTCGCCAAGGAACATGATGTAGTATTTGTTTTTTACAAGACTGCCGATATCTTTGATCAGAGAGCTTTTTCCTGCGGACTTTGTCGGTGGGTTAATCTCCACGATAGAGAATACGCAGACTGCCATGATAATGATAACGATGATTCCAAGTACAATGTTTGTGTTACGGTATCCGGTAGCCAGTGCTGTACCAGTTGCATCTTTGGAACCGGAGAAAAAGTATACCATCGGAAGCACGAACAGGGAAGATGTCAGTGATCCAAGGTTTGAAAATACGGTACGTGTTGTTGAAATTTTTGTACGCTCTGTTGCGGACGGTGACAGAGAAGATACGATCGGTGCCATCGGAATGTTTACCAGAGTGTAGCCAAATGAGAAGATGACGTAAGTAACGTATGCCCATGCAAGTTTAGCACCTGCGCTCCATCCTGTTGGAACGGAAAACAGAAGAACCATACCAACTGCAAGGACCGGTGCTCCATAGAGCATCCACGGACGGTAACGTCCCATTTTTGTATCTGTACGGTCGATCATTGCACCTACCATGTAGTCTGTGAAAGCATCGATGAATTTTGTTACAACGAACATAAATCCAACTGCTCCAGCTGCAAGTCCCGCGCAGTTTGTGTAATAGAAGAGAAGGTATGTATTGGCAAGAAGGTATGCAAGATTACAAGCATAATCACTGATACCAAAACCGATACGCTGTCTCCATTTGAACTTTGTCGTTTCATAATATGCCGGTTCGTGTTTTAACTTTTGCATTTCTTTCCTCCACCTTTTTTATGTTGATTTAACGATCCGTTTTGGAACATGTAAATTTTTCTGCGCGCCCTGTTCCTGGCGAATCAATTAGGTATGTCTCAACGACAAGCATATTATAAGCAAAGATTTTCGATTTTCGTTATCATATTTTTGATGTTTTTGTCATTTTTCCAACATAATTCTAATATTTTTATAAACTTATTCAGGAATAAAATTCCTTACGCTTATATTTTTCCCGATATTGCCTGGGAGTCATCTTCATATATTCTTTAAATACACTGCCAAAATGACTCTGGGAATTAAAGCAGACATAATCGCTGATCTCCGACAGAGTTGCATCCGAATATTTCAGGAGATTGGCAGCTCTTTTCACACGGAATTTCAGGATATAATCCCGAATCTTTTCCCCTGTATCCTGACGGAAAATCCTGGAAAGATGCCCCTGGCTGATTCCAATGGCTTCTGCAATATCCTCCAGATAGATTTTATGGTGATAATTCTGGGAGATATAATCCTTGCACTGCTCTGTGTAGCTGGAAAAATTTCTCGTTTTTCTGGTGTCTGCCACCAATTTTGTAAATTTATAAAGACATCTTCGGTTCAGCTCGATCATCTCTTCCATTGTCTGACACTGATCAATCTGGTTAATCAGATAGTCACTGAGGCGGTAGGCATCTGCCGGCGCTACGCCTCCCGCTATGGCCTCTCGCGTTGCCATGGTTGTTGTTACAATGGCCAGATTTCGCTGATTATTAAAATGTTTCTTGGAAAGAATTCCCGCTTTTTCAAAAAGTCCGGATGCACGCTCATTAATTTCCTCCACGTTTCCTTCTCGGATACAGTCCATTACATAGCGTTCTTCCATGTATGTATGGTGATAGGCTGCCCCGTCTGGTTTATCCAGCTCGATACGGACCGTATCGTTCTCCTCCCGGATCTCTTTTTCCTCAATGAGATTGTTTTTCTCCATAAGATCGTCCGGCTGAATATCCTTTCCTTCCAGAAGCTCATACAGAAAACTTACGAAATTCAGTATCCGGTTCAGGGTCATTCTGTCCGGATGACGTTCCTCTTTCACAGACATATGATATTTTTTGTAAAACTGATGAATTTCCACGTAGCTTAGCTGTTCCACGCAAACAGGACCTGACAGGTAATATTCTTCTCCACTCTGTACGCAGAAAAAATAGATTTTCCCGGATATTTTACAAATAGCCGGTACATTCTGTTCTTTTGCCTGGCAGATCAGGGATCGGCGCAATTCTTCAGATACAGTCAGCGGATTCTGTTTTTCTGAAAAAACTCCAAGTCTTTGGATATTTTTCCCTGTTTCATCTGCATAAAAAATGGGAACTCCCCACAGGCTTTCCAGTTTTCTCAACAATGTGTGTTCTACCATATCAATATCCTTTCCTTTACAATATAAGGCTATTATTGGAGTAAATTATACGTTTTTTTCCTTTCCTGTGCAATCACGCTCTTGCGGCTTTCTCGGAGGGAGAGTATGCTTGTAGTATCATAAATACGATAAATAAGGGGATTTTCCTATGAAAATATGTGGATTTAATAAAACAACTTTACTGGATTACCCGGGCCGCGTTGCCTGCACCATTTTTCTTGGTGGCTGCAACTTCCGCTGCCCGTTCTGCCAGAACGGCGCGCTTGTTGTGGAACCGGATACACAACCGGAATATTCCCGGGAAGAAATTCTCTCTTTTCTGAAAAAAAGGAAGGGGATCCTGGACGGGGTGTGCGTGTCCGGTGGAGAACCGACACTCTCCGCTGAGCTTCCGGATTTTCTTCATGAAATCAAAAATCTTGGCTATGATATAAAACTTGATACCAACGGTTCCCGTCCTTCTGTGGTAAAAAATCTTGCAGCCGATGGCCTCATTGACAAAGTCGCCATGGATATCAAGGCCTGTCCTTCCAATTATCATGTGCTTACCGGTGTGGCTGCCGACCTGGATGCCATCCGTGAAACTGCCATGTGGCTGTTGAAGGGTGATCTGGACTATGAATTTCGTACTACGGTTGTACGGGAACTTCATACAGAAAAAGATTTCCTGGAAATCAGTCAGTGGCTGCATGGTGCGAAGGCTTATTATCTTCAGGCTTACCGGGATTCCGATGGAGTTCTGATGCCTGGATTTTCTTCCTGCTCAGAGGATGAAATGAAAAACTACCGGGATATCCTTTCTCGGACAATCCCGGTAGTTGAAATTCGTGGTATGGATCTGTAATTCAGGAGAATTATTCTGTTCAGACATTGATAAAACAATACCAGTATCCGCCTTTTCCTCCCGGAATGTGAATTTCAGGGCTTTCTCTGAAATAGGGAAAACCGAACATATTTGCCATAAAGCGTTCCTGCTGACTGTAACTGCCGGGAACTCCCAGTATGTACTGTCCCCGGTGGTTCCGGCACAACAGAAGATGCCCGAAATTCTGATATCCGTACATGACAAAACGGTTGTTGCAGAAACAGCCGTTTTTTCTGCACAGGGTACTGCAGTCGGATGGTTTGATCTTGCGGCAGTCTGTAAACTGACCATCGTTAAATGGATCGTAGGGGATACCTAGCGCCGGGTGTGGTGGTCTGGGCGGCCTCGGGCCTGGATGTGGATGGCCTGGGCGCGGTGGTTCCGGCGGTCTTGGGCCTGGGTGCAGCTGACCAGGGCATGGTGGTTCCGGCGGTCTTGGGACCGGGCCTGGATGTGGATGGCCCAAATGCGGGTGTCCTGCTTCTGACACTTCCAACTCATTCTCTTCCGGAACAACTCTGTCCTCTTGCGGCACTTTCTTTGCCTCCTGATTTATCATTCTCGCAGAAATCCCTTCCTCTTCTTCCGGAACTTCCTCCACCGTCATGATCTTGTCTGCTTCCTTCTGATTTTTCTGATCTTCCGCTCCTGCCTTTTCTATGCCTGTTTTCTCTGATTTTTTCTGCAGCTCCGTTTTCTCCTTCTTCCACTCCCGGAAATTCTCCGGCCGGATGGACTGGTCATCCCACTCCGTCCCCCAGAATCCTCCTGCGTCTGAAATCAGCAACATTCCCCCAAGATCCCGGAGATTTTTTCCCATATTCCCGATATTCTCCGTCTCCGTTTCCAGCACACACTCAATCTGTTCCCGCCCGGTCACACAGCTTCCGATCAGGATTCCATCCATCAGGCCTTCCCGCCGCACAAATCCGTACACCCGGCACCGGCTCCCCGGCTCCAGCCCAACACAGCGAAGATGAACTTCAATCAGACACCGCCGATCTCTTGCTTCCACTCTCACATAGCCGCTGCTGCTGTCTTTTTTTCCTTTGCGATACTCATATACATATGCAACAAAACGCTGATATCCAGCCAACGCACGTCCCTCCGATATTTCGGTTTCGTTAATATATATGAAAATTGCAGAGAATCATTCCAGGAAACATACATTCCCATTCCCGCTTTCCTGTCGTGGTAACACAAGGTAACACAAACTTACGTTCTTTCATTTTTTACAAACAAAAAAAAGAATCCCTCAACCAAGGGATTCTTAAGCTTTAGTCGAAGCGACAGGATTTGAACCTGCGACCTCTGCGTCCCGAACGCAGCGCTCTACCAAACTGAGCCACGCTTCGTTATTTTGTTTTCAGTTGTTTGTGTGTTGCTCAACTGCAAGAGCTATTATATTAGAGTTTCTGTCCTTTGTCAATAGAAAAAATCAAAAAATTTCAAAAAATCGAATTTTTTATTTTTTACCACTTCAGGACTGTATTTTCGCAGACCTGAAGTGGTTTCTGGAAAGGTTTTTTATATTTCGGTTATAATATTTCAGATGGAATATCAGCGGATATTACTTTACTGTAACTGTCACTTTCTTTGTAACTCCGTTACTACTTACATAGATAACAGCTTTTCCTTTTTTCACACCTTTGACAACACCCTTGCTGCTTACCGTTGCAATTTTTGTATTGCTGCTTCTGTAAGTAATCTTTGCTTTTGAAGTAGCTGTCGCCTTGATAGTTGTTGTTTTCTTTGTCTTTACAGTTACCGCAGTTTTAGACGTGATCTTCAGGCTGCCTTTTTTAACAGTGATCTTGCAGGTTGCTTTGTAACTTCTACATTTTACTGTGATCGTAGCTGTTCCGGCTTTTTTCGCTGTTATCTTTCCGCTTGTACTTACTGTGGCAACGGATTTACTGCTACTTCCATAAGTTACTTTTCCGGTAAGCCCTGTTCTGTCCACCTTAACCTGACTTGTCCCGCCTACAAACAAAGTGCTTACGGATACCGTAGCTTTTACAGTTGGTTTTTTAACGGTAATTTTGCAGGTTGCTTTATAATTACCACATTTTGCCGTAATCACGGCTGTTCCCGCTGCCTTTGCAGTTACTTTTCCTTTTGCGTCCACAGATGCAACTTTTTCATTGTTGGAAGAATATGTTACATCTTTACAGTTCTCACCTGTAGCTTCAAGCTGTCTGGAACTTCCAATGTAAAGAGTTCCCGACTTTTCTTTAAAGGCAATTGTTCCATACACCAGCTGAACAGAAACATCCGCATAATCATCACTGGAAACTTTTACCGTATAAGTTTCATTCTCCGGTCTCGCTACAGTGGAATCCAATGTAACCACTCCATTTGCGGCAGCCACATCCTGTGCAAGATATGTTGTCTTTGAAGCATGTCCCACACCTGTTGTATAGAAAACAGATACTTTCGGATTGTTATATTTATCAAGATTTGCAAGTTTTATGTGAATACTGTCTGCAAATTCCGGAGAAACAACCATTGTTTCTGTCGCCTGCGGTTTGATATAAATACCATTTGCAAACTCATATACATACGCACCATCTGCCATGATATATGTGATCTTGTTTACGATTTTTCCTGCAAGACCTGCATCTTTTGCAAACGCAACCTCATATACCTGCAGCCACATCTCGCTCATATGGCGCATACCATATTTTCCGCCATCTGTTGTTTCCAGGATCATGCCCTGGATTTCGGAATTAACTGCAAAATCAGCATCATTTCTTGTGTTACGAAGATATTTTGTACTGTTTTCTTTCACATCGATCTCATAGTCTCCCCAATGTGAAGAAGTATTAAGTGTCGCCTCTGCATCTGTCACAGTTGCCTGTACATTAAATTTTGTTGCGCTGTATGTTCCATCTACCTTCAGCGTTTTGTACTGTCCTGGTTCTGTTGTTGGAATACGCCCAAGTGTAATACCTGCTGCTTCCGCATATACTTCTTTTTCCGGAAGTTCTGACGCAGCAGAAAGAATCTGTGCCTCTACAAATATTTTCGCATCTGTGGCAACATTAACTTTCTTCACTCCGGCAATTTCATAACCATTTTCTGTCTGGTTCTGAACATCTGCATTTCCAAAAGCTGTACCTTTTCTGGTTGTGGCAGATGTAACGGTATCATATTTACGGTTCTCTGCATCTCTTGCATAAAATTCCTCATATGTCAGAGTCGCTGTACCATAAAGATTTCCTGTCAGCGCTTCATGACCGTTTGCCACTTTATAATAAATATCACTTCCCGGAATCTGTATATATCCTTCTGTTGCACCTTTTGTCCAGTAATAAGAAACATTGGCAACTGTGATCGGCTCTCCTGTCAGTGTGATATTTTTTGACATATCCACGTAATTGTCGCTGGAGATCATAACTGTGTAGATCTCATCTTCTGCTCTGGCAACACTGCTGTCAAAAGTTACGACTCCGTTTTCTGCCGCTGCATGGTCTACGACATAGGTTGTTTTCTTTCCATGTCCGCTTCCTGTTGTATAGTAGACAGCATGCAATATGTGTTACTTTCTGCAGAAGTGCTCTATCAAGCACGTGTCAGTTCGTTTAAACTAACATGTCGTTATTTTACCAAGAGTGAATTTATTTGTCCATACCAGTTTAACAAAAATCCCCTCCCATAATTATTGTTTTTTTCTCATTAAGAAATTATTTTCGCAATATTTTATATCATTATTTGATATTTCAAAAAAAGTATATAATCTAAGGAAGCAAATTTCAGTGAAATGAGCGTTCCCATTCCAGCCATTCTCCTCAGATCATATACTTTCTATATCTGCGTTTCTTTATTCCCACCGGCTCTTCTGTTCCTCACAAATACTGTTCCACTGGCAATTTCTACAGATTTCTTTACGCTTATCTGCCTCAAGGATCTTTTCCTGGACTGTTTTTGTAAACGTAGTAAACTCCAACTCCTGTCCGGCCTCCAGTCCACATCTCTCCAGTACCTCATTGTCATACTCTGCCACTTTGTCCCTGGCTTCGCAAATTCCATCCTGATTGTTGGGACAGGCAGAACAGATCTCATCGGTATCCACATGAAGCCTTATTCTCTTTCCTGAGAGAAAAATCTTCAGCATTTCTGCCATATGCACCGTAAAACCGTTGCTGTATCCCTCTCCCTTAAAATATGCCAGGCACATACCATGATGAGGGCGCAGAGGAATAATCTTTCCCTCTGTGCCCTCATCAGAAGCATATGCCACAGCAATGCTTTTATCTTGCATATTTACGTACCTTTCCTGATAAAACATAAGCCAGCGCAATTTTAATGAGATCCGGAATGATAAACGGGAATACGCACCAGCCAAGAACTGCCATCAGGCCTACCGGGCCTGTGCTTCTTGTATAGGCAAACATAAACCATGCTGTTCCGAATGCATAGCATACAATCAGCCCAACAATCATGGAGATAATCTGAACAACCGGCTTTCTGCCAAAAACGCTCTCAATGGCCCACATAACAAGTGCAGAAAAGATAAATCCGATAATATATCCGCCAGCATTTCCAAGAAGAGATCCGATTCCTCCGGAAAATCCCGCAAATACCGGAACGCCTACAGCTCCAAGAAGAACGTAAACCAGAACTGCCAGAGTTCCCCTTTTTCCTCCAAGTACACCTACTGCCATAAATACACCAAATGTCTGCAAAGTAAATGGTACCTGTGCCGGAATGGAAATCCATGAGCAAACTGCCATCACTACTGCAAAAACCGCGATATAAACAAGATCGTAAGTCTTGCTTCTGGTTGCTGCCACTGTTGTCATAATAACCTAAGTCCTCTCTTTCCTTTTCTGCTTTCCCTGACGGAAAATCGTCTCATATCTTTTTCACAATGATTTCCGCCTTTTGCTGTTAACAATTTAACACAGCGCCTTTAGATTGTCAACCGATTTTCTCTCTTGCAGTTTACGTTTTTTTGCTTTCAAAATTTCTTCTCCAATGTTATACTGAAAGCAATGATTTTTCAGCCTAAAAAGGGGGATTTTTCCACATGGATATACATGATATACACAACATCAGCACAACCTGCACCCGGACGGAATTCGTGGGAACTGCAGTCCTTGACACCATCGGACTTGTGATTTCCGGAGTTGACGATTCCCTTCTTCAACAGATGAATGTCGGCACCAAATACCACTGTCTCGGACTTTTCAGTTCCCGTACAGGTGCTGCCGGCCAGATCACAGCCATTGATGATGCGGTAAAAGCAACCAACACGGAAGTTCTTTCTATTGAACTTCCACGAGACACAAAAGGCTGGGGCGGGCACGGAAACTATATCGTACTTGGCGGAAATGACGTATCCGATGTACGCCACGCCATTTCACTGGCTCTGGAACTGACCAACAAAAATGCCGGTGAAGTTTACATCAGTGAATCCGGACATCTGGAATTTGCTTTTTCTGCCAACGCAGGCCCTGCAATCCATAAAGCTTTCGGCACACCACTTGGTGAAGCATTCGGATTCATGGCAGGTTCCCCCGCCGCGATCGGACTTGTTATGGCTGACAATGCCGTAAAAGCCGCCGCTGTATCCATCACGAAATACATGACCCCGGATATCGGCACCAGCCACTCCAATGAAGTCATCATTGCCATCTCCGGTGACGCCAGTGCAGTAAAAGCCGCCGTACTGGAAGGCCGTCAGACAGGACTTGAACTTCTTATCGGTATGGGAACCTATCCGGAAATTCCAGGTACCCCATATTTATAGAATTTTTTTGTAACCTTGTTACCGCAAAAACAGCGCCACAGAAAATCGTAACACGATTCTGTGGCGCTGTTTTCATCTTATATATTTTCTCCCTTGTCAGAATCAGCCTACCTGATATACATCTGCAGACTGAAGTCCGAAGCTTAATGCCTCCTCATGGCTTCCACAGTAAATATCTACATGTCCATAAGGAGTTCCAAGATCCTCTACTGTATACACATTACCATTAATCAGAAGCTTGGTTCCAAAAGGTACCCCTGCCATTGCAACTGTACGTCCCGCTGTCGGAACTGTACCGCTGGCTGTAAGATTACCTGCTGTACCACAACACTGTGCACAGTTACAGTATGCAGTCAGTGTAAAGTTTCCAAGGTAAGTTCCCTGACTGGAAGAACCGGAATCTGAAGATGTATCGGCTGTATCTGAAGATGTATCTTCGGATGATGTGTCCTCAGAACTCTCATCTGAATAATCCGAAGAGTTTCCGGACTGTACATCGTCTTCCTCATCTTCTTCCTCTACAACAACCTCAGAACTTGTAGAACTGCTGGAAGATTCTGTAGTATCCTCATCCGGGTCATATCCGTAATCGTAATCATCCGCTGCTGTATCCTCAGAACTGGAGCTGCTGTCTGCATCGCTCTCTTCTGTATCCTGTGCGGCCTCCGACTCAGCTGCTGCTTCTGCCTCTGCCTGTCTCTTCTCCTCTGCTGCAGCTTCTGCCTGTCTTTTCTCTTCGGCTGCTTTCTCAGCTTCTGCCTGCTGTACCAGAGCAGTAATACTGCTGTCCGCATTGCTGATATCCGCCATCAGCTGCTGGGCTTCTTCCTGACTGGCACTGATCTGACTCACATAAGAGTTGATATCGCTGCTTGTACTTGCGGCCATGGACTGCACTTCCTGCTGTTTGGACGCACGCTCTGTCATCAGATTATCGATCTCTGCGGATTCTGTCTCTACCTTCTGTTCATTTTCCTGAATATTTTTCTGAAGGCTTATGTATTTATCCAGCATGTTTCTGTCGTATGTGGAAATCTGGATCGCATTCTCTGCGCGGTTCAGAAATTCTGCCAGACTCTGGGAAGAAAGCAGTGTTTCCAGTGCGGAAGTTCCGGCATTCTCATACATATATGCAATTCGAAGCTTCATGGATTCGTACTGATTTGCAGAAGCTTTTTTTGCTTTTGTAAGTTCGGTTTTTACTTTATTTAATTCTTCTTCCTTCTCGGCAGCCTGAATGCTCAGTTCTGCAATACTGTTGGTAAGATCCTCATACTGTGCGTTTAAATCGGCCAGATAGCTCTCCAGCTCCTGCTTCTTGCTCTCCAGGCTTCCGATGCTGCTCTGTACCTGCGCCAGACCCTCTTGGGCGGCCTGTTTCTGCGCCTGTGCATCTGCAATAGCAGCTTCTGTGCTGGATGCGTATACAGTGCTTCCCATGGAAAGGGTGAGCATACCTGTCAGCAGTAATGTGAAAACTTTTCTATTCTTCATATAAACACCTTTCGTCCTTTCATGGGTTATAGTATAACACATTTTTCATAAAAAGCAATAATTTTATTTTATTTCTGTAACAAATACGTAATAATTGCAATTTCTACGCAACAAAAGCCCACCAAAAAAGCTGCTGCTTTACAGATTTTCCATGTAAAACAACAGCTTTTTATTTACCTTATCCTATGCAGTCTCAATTCCCAAGTCGTCAGCTATGCGGATCTTTCTCCGCTGTCATTGCCATACACCCTTTGGCTGTATTTACTCTGCAGCCTCCATAAGAACCTCATTTTCAGCTTCCTCAGCCATTACTTCCTGATACTTGTCCAGAATAATGGTCTGAATTCGCTCTCTTGTTGCAGAATTAATGGGATGTGCGATATCACGATATTCTCCATCACTTGCCTTGCGGCTCGGCATTGCGATAAACAGACCTTTCTCTCCTTCGATTACCTTAATGTCATGTACCACAAACTCGTCATCTATAGTGACAGACACAACGGCCTTCATTTTCCCTTCTTTTGCTACCTTTCTCACACGTACATCTGTAATATTCATTGTTACTTGCCCCTTTCATTTCGCTAAACGTATCTGCGGGAATTTCTGCATTTACAATACGTAGCGCTCGTTTTTCTCCACGACGATTTTCACTTCTCCTTCTTCGCCGCAGTAATATGAATTCGCCCGGATGGTATCCCGGCTCTCAACAATGCAATTCTCAATATGTGTATTATCTCCAAGGTATACATCATTGAGAATTACAGAGTTTTTGATTACACAGTTATTGCCTACAAATACATCACGGAACAAAACAGAATTCTCTACGGTTCCGTTGATAATACATCCACTGGATATCAGGCTGTTCTTTACAGCTGCACCAGGATTATATTTTGCCGGTGGCACGTCTGCAATTTTGGTCTTGATTGCAGGTTCCTGTTTAAAGAAATAATTACGGATCTCTGGTTTCAGGAAATCCATATTTGTCTGATAATAAGCCTCTGCAGTAGAGATGTTATTCCAGTAGGTATCGATCTTATATCCATAAATTCTCTTCAGATTCTTATATCGGATGAGAATATCATTTACAAAATCATGTCTTCCCTCCTGGGCCGCACGCTCGATCAGCTCAATCAGCTGTCTTCTGCGGATGACATAGATACCTGTAGACACAGTGTTATAAGAAGAAACAATCGGTTTCTCCTCAAATTCCTCAATCCGGCAGTCTTCATTCATACGAAGAACACCAAATCTCTCAACCTGGCTCTGATCCTGGCATGTGGTACATACAACGGTAACGTCTGCACGTTTCGCAATATGATACTCCAGAACTTTATTGTAATCCAGCTTGTAGATTCCATCGCCGGAAGCAATTACAACATACGGTTCATGGCTGTTCTTAAGGAAAGTCAGATTCTGATAAATCGCATCAGCAGTTCCCTGATACCATAAACTGTTGTCTCTGGTAATGGTTGGCGTAAAAACATAAAGCCCTCCCTGCTTTCTTCCGAAATCCCACCATTTGGATGAGCTTAAATGCTCATTGAGGGAACGGGCATTATACTGTGTCAGCACAGCAACCTTCTGGATATGTGAATTCGCCATGTTACTGAGGGCAAAATCGATTGCACGGTAGCTTCCTGCAATAGGCATCGCCGCAATCGCTCTTTTGTTTGATAATTCTCTCATACGGTTATTGTTACCGCCTGCCAAAATAATACCTATCGCTCTCATTCTTTCCCACCGTCCTTTGCTGCAATTACCTGGCCAGCTGCCAGCTCTCCGTCAGGGTAGTCTTCTTTCGTTGTAACGCCTGAGATGGCGGTATTCTTACCGATCTTAACATTGTCCGGAATCACGCTGTTTTCTCCGATTGCCGCAAGGCCGAAGGAATATACGGCAGGTTTCAGAACATTCGGTGCTTCCTCACCACATCCGATTACAACGTTATTTCCCACAACAACATCCTCTGCCACAATGGCTTTATCCATAACAACATTCTCACCAACAGATGTGTTCTTCATGATGATAGAATCACGGATCACACTGCCCTTGCCAATAACAACATTCGGACCGATTACTGAATTATGTACTTCACCGTAGATTTCGGTTCCCTCACCAATGATACATTTGTCCACAACCGCATCTTCGGAAATATACTGCGGAGGAATCACATCACCCTTGGTGTAAATTCTCCAGAATTCTTCATAGAGATTAAACTCCGGAATGATATCGATCAGCTCCATATTTGCTTCCCAGTAAGAACCCAGTGTTCCGACATCTTTCCAGTAACCATTGTACTCATAGGCAAAAAGGCGCTGTCCCTTCTCCTTGCAGTACGGAAGAATATGTTTACCGAAATCACATCCGTTCTGATCTTTCAGCGCAATCAACGCTTCCTTCAGAACCGGCCATGAGAAAATATAAATACCCATAGAAGCAAGATTGCTGCTTGGATGTTCCGGTTTCTCCTCAAATTCAGTGATACGGTTACTCTCATCAGTGACCATAATACCAAAACGGCTGGCTTCCTCGATCGGAACAGGCATACATGCAATGGTAATATCTGCCTTGTTCGCCTTGTGGAAATCCAGCATCACTTCGTAATCCATCTTATAAATATGGTCACCGGAAAGAATCAGTACATAATCCGGGTTATACTGTTCCATATAAGCCAGGTTCTGATAAATCGCATTTGCAGTTCCTGTGTACCATTCGCTGCTTGTGCTCTTCTCATATGGCGGAAGAACTGTAACACCGCCTTCATTACGGTCCAGATCCCACGGAATACCAATCCCAATATGTGTATTCAGGCGAAGCGGCTGATACTGTGTCAGCACACCCACCGTATCAATTCCCGAGTTAATACAATTGCTCAGTGGAAAATCGATGATACGATATTTACCACCAAAAGCGACTGCCGGCTTTGCAACCTTTTCTGTCAAAACTCCTAACCTGCTGCCTTGCCCACCGGCCAAGAGCATGGCAATCATCTCTTTCTTAATCATGCGATCACCTCTTGTATGTTATGATTATTTAATTATAACATACTTTACTGTATTAGTGAACATTTTTTACAATTATTTTGATTGCGTTTTACTTTTTTTATCGCTATTGTATACTATAAATTGGTAAGACTTGTCATTCTTTTCATTCTTCTGGTAAATTTCAACATTTTTTGCTAATATTTTCTAGTTACTTTTACACTCCGTAGAAAACCATTTTTTATCCAAAAGTACCACTTTTCAATTGTTTCTGTTGGCGTTATAATAAAACAGACTAAAGAACCCCGAAAATAACATATATAAGGAGATTATTATGTATCAGATAGACTTTCATAAACCACTCCATATTCATTTTATCGGCATCGGCGGCATCAGTATGAGCGGCCTCGCAGAGATCCTTCTGGAAGAGGATTTTAAGATTTCCGGTTCCGATGCCAAGGCCAGTCCGCTGACCCGTACCCTGGAAGAGCGCGGTGCCGTAATTTACTACGGACAGCGTGCAGCCAACATCAAAGATGATGTGGACGTGGTTGTTTATACAGCAGCAATCCATCCGGACAACCCGGAATTCGCCTGTGCAAAAGAAAAAGGGCTTCCAATGCTCACACGTGCGGAACTTCTCGGTCAGATCATGCGTAACTACGATACACCGATCGCAATTTCCGGTACCCACGGAAAAACCACCACAACTTCCATGGTTTCCCACATCCTTCTTGAAGGCGAATGTGATCCTACCATCAGTGTAGGAGGAATCCTTCCTGCTATCCACGGAAATATCCGCGTCGGAAATTCTGAAACTTTTGTTACAGAGGCATGCGAGTATACCAACAGCTTCTTAAGCTTCTTCCCGAAAATCAGTGTCATCCTGAACATGGATGCGGACCATCTGGATTTCTTCAAGGATATTGACGATATCCGCCATTCCTTCCGGAAGTTTGCAGAACTTCTTCCTGCTGACGGCACCCTGATCATCAATGCTGACACACCGGAATATGAAACTATTACCCGTGATCTTTCATGTCATGTTCTTACTTACGGTCTTGAGCATGACGCAGATTATACAGCTGCAGATATCACCTGGGATAAATACGGACATCCTTCCTTCTCTGTTCTTTTCCAGGGCAAAAAAATCGGCAGCTATTACCTTCGTGTACCGGGCATCCACAATGTCTCCAACGCATTGGCCGCCATTGCCGTAGGACGCCTTCTGGATCTTCCGGATGATGTGATTGTCAAAGGCCTCGGAAGCTTTACAGGCACAGACCGCCGTTTCCAGTACAAGGGAGAAATCGGCGGCGTTACCATCATTGATGATTACGCACATCATCCAACAGAAATCGAAGCTACCCTTCACGCGGCGAAGAATTATCCGCATCAGAAAGTATGGTGTGTATTCCAGCCTCATACCTACACACGTACCAAGGCTCTTCTTCCTGAATTTGCAAAAGCCCTGACTCTGGCTGACCATGTTGTGCTGGCTGATATTTATGCCGCACGTGAAACAGACGATCTTGGTATTTCTTCCCAGGATCTCCAGAAACAGATCCAGGAACTTGGAACCCCCTGCGAATATTTCCCGACTTTTGATGAAATCGAGAGCTTCCTCTTAAAAAGTTGTGCACATGGTGATCTGTTGATAACTATGGGCGCCGGAGACGTTGTAAACATTGGAGAACACCTCCTCGGAAAATAGTTATCCACATTATCCACATGCTTATGCACATTCCAGACGTGCCTGGCATGTGGATTTTTTTGTGTATAACCCACTTGACATAATTCAACAGCCAATTTCAACAAATACCGCATTTTTCTTATAAAATCGAGGTTTTTGCAAGTTGCTGATAATGTTACCCTCAAAGTTTTCCACATTATCCACATTTTCCACATGTGGATTGATGCACACCCCCTGTGAAAATAAACTATTCTCAACTAAAAGTGGTTGTGCTATAATCCTGTTTAGCAAAAGCGGGCTTTTGCACCACTTAAAGAAAAAGATAAAGAAAGGGAGCTGCTGATCATGAGTCTGGTTTCGCTTCAGAATTCCTCCGAACAAGAGGTGACGATTCTTTCCAATCGTTTTATTGACAATTTTATGCCGCGTGCCAACGGAGAGTTCGTGAAGGTATATATCTATCTTCTGCGGATGGTATCTGCCGCTCCTTCTTCTTTCAGTCTGGAGCGTATGGCTGACTGCCTCTTCTGCACTGAAAGAGATATCTCCCGTGCACTGAAATACTGGGAATCTGAGAAACTGGTTTCACTGACCTATACAGCCAACCAGCAGCTTTCCGGAATTACTCTTCTGGAACCATTTGCGGACGCCGGTCATATGGAGAGCAGCGCTTCCATGGAAGCAGGTACAACTGCTGCTCAGACAACACCTGCTGCCGTTTCCGGTAATACAGATACCACCATTCCGGAATCTTCTGATTATATCCGCAGCCTTACTCCGGACCGGATTAAGGAGCTGAAACAGAAAGAAGAGATCAGCCAGCTTCTCTACATCGCCGAGCAGTACCTTGCCAAGACACTGACTCCTACGGAAATGCAGAAGATTCTTTTCTTCTATGATGAACTGCACATGTCCGCGGATCTGATTGAATATCTTGTGGAATACTGTGTTTCCAGAGGCCGCAAGAGTATGCGTTATATTGAAACTGTTGCCCTCGCCTGGGCGAAAGACGGCGTCACCACCGTTGAAATGGCCCGCGATGCCAGCTCCCGTTTTTCAAAAGATTATTATACCATTCTGAAAGCAATGGGAATCAGCGGCCGTAATCCGGTTGATAACGAAATCACTTATATTGATACCTGGCGCAAGACTTACGGTTTTGACCTGGACCTGATCCAGGAAGCCTGCAGCCGGACAGTTCTCGCTACCGGACAGCCAAGTTTCCAGTATGCAGATAAAATACTCTCGGGCTGGAAAAAGAAAAATGTACATACGTTGGAGGATATCCGTATTCTGGACGCCGAACACAAGAAGCGTCAGCTTGAGAAATCTGTTGCCCCCAAAAAGCAGCAGGCCACACAGCCCCAGAATAATAACCGTTTCAACAATTTCCACCAGCGTGATTATGATTTTGCAGAATACGAAAAACGTCTTTTAAACAACCAGTAACAGAAACTGGAAGGAGCTTTTTATGCCTTTACAGAATTTTCAGTATGATACTATAATGAGAGAATACAGCCGCCGTCAGGCACAGAACCACCGGATTCTGGAAGAACATACTGCCGAGGCTTACGGAAAAATCCCCCGTCTGAAAGAAATTGACGATGAGGTGGCAACCTTAAGCGCAGCCAAAGTACGGCGTCTCCTAAACAAGGAAGAGAAGGGCACTGCTGATCTGAGAGCTGCCATTCAGGAACTTTCCGATGAGCGTATCACTCTTCTTGTTGCCAACGGCTTCCCCGGAGATTATCTGGAAATGCCTTATACCTGTCCTGCCTGTCAGGACACCGGCTACATTGGCAGCAAAAAATGCACCTGTTTTAAAAAAGCTGAGATCGAACTGCTCTATGCACAGTCCAATCTGAACGAAATTCTGGAAAAAGAAAATTTTGACAGCTTTTCATTTGACTATTATTCTGCTACAATAAAAAACGAAGCCACGGGACTGTCTGCACTGGAAACAGCCAGACGGGCCTACGATACTGCACAGCGCTTTGTGCATGACTTCGACCATAAATTTGAAAACCTGTTTTTGTATGGCGATACCGGTGTGGGAAAAACATTTCTTTCACACTGCATCGCACGGGAGCTTCTCAGATCCACCCACTGTGTCCTGTACTTTTCAGCCTACGATCTTTTTGATATGATGGCTGCGAATTCTTTTTCCAGAAAAGATACCGGCACTGATGAGGAACTGATCTATGACTGTGATCTTCTGATCATTGATGACCTGGGAACGGAACTTACCAACAGTTTCGTATCCTCACAGCTTTTTCTCTGTCTCAATGAACGGATCATGCGTAGAAAATCTACGATCATTTCCACGAATCTGACGCTCAAGAATTTCTCGGATACCTATTCCGAGAGAACCTTTTCCCGAATTGCCAGCAACTATCAGATGATATCGCTGATCGGGAAAGACATCCGTATACAGAAAATATTTTTAGGAGGAAATTAAAATGGCACAGGTAACTACAAAAGATTTTTCCACACTCCCGGTAGGAAGACTTGGACTGATTCCCCTTCAGAGCTGCAGCTCATTAGGTGCGAAGGTGAACGATTGGCTGGTTAAATGGCGTGCCGAAAGACAGTATCCTGGAATGGATTCCTTCGCATTCGAAGGATACAAACGTGATTCTTACATCATCGATGCCAAGACTCCACGTTTCGGCTCCGGCGAGGGTAAATGTACCATCAATGAATCTGTCCGTGGCGATGATATTTACGTCATGGTAGACGTAACTAACTACAGCTTATCCTATCCGATCGGACCTTACACAAATCTTATGTCCCCGGATGATCACTTCCAGGATATGAAGCGTGTTATCGCTGCTGTAGGCGGAAAGGCCCGCAGAGTCAACGTAATCATGCCATATCTCTATGAGAGCCGCCAGGACAAACGTGTCGGAAGAGAGTCTCTTGACTGTGCCAATGCACTTCATGAGCTGATCGACATGGGTGTTGAGAATATCATCACCTTTGACGCACATGATTCCCGTGTACAGAACGCAACTCCTCTTCACGGCTTTGAGACTGTACAGCCATCTTACCAGTTTATCAAGGCTCTTCTTAAAAATGAAGAAGGACTCCACATTGACAAAGATCATTTCATGACCATCAGCCCGGACGAGGGAAGCATGAGCCGTGCAATCTATCTCGCCAACGTTCTTGGTGTTGATATGGGTATGTACTACAAACGTCTGGATTACTCAAGATATGTAAATGGCCGTCATCCGATTGCTGCATATGAGTTCCTCGGACCGAAGATTGAAGGCAAGGATATGATCCTGATCGATGATATGATTTCTTCCGGTGATACAATCCTGAAAATCGCTTCTCTCCTGAAAGAGAAAGGAGCAGGCAAGGTTTATATCTGCTCTACATTCGGTTTCTTCACAGACGGGCTTGAGAAATTTGACGATGCTTACAAGAAAGGCTACTTCGACAAACTCCTTACTACCAACCTGGTTTATCAGGCACCGGAGCTTCTTGAGAAGCCATACTACATCAGCTGTGATATGAGCAAGTACATCGCACTGATTATTGATACTCTGAATCATGATACTTCTGTCAGCCACCTTCTGAATCCGGTAGACAGAATCAAACGCTGTGTAACAAACTACATGAGCCAGTATGAGAAATAAATAATCCCAAAAAAGAAACAGCGGTTACGCTTTCTGTAATCAGTATCCTGATTGTCAGAAAGTGTAACCGCTGTTTTTTATTCATCCTCACAGAAAAAGTTTCTGATACGGAATTCCTTCTTTATCCAGAATTTCCATTTCTCTCTTGTGGCAGGTGCTTATAATCACCTGTCTGTTTTCTTTATGAAGCCACCGGAGAGCTGCCGCAAGCCGGTCTTCGTCATACATTCCAAATACATCATCCAGGATTACAGGAAACGGCTCTTCCTTGCAAAAAAGCTCTCCTGCCGCCATACGGAGTGCAAAATAAATCTGCTCCAGAGTCCCCCGGCTCAGCCGTTCAATGGAAACGGTTCTGTCACCGGTATTCACAGACATGTGAAGTTCCTCATCCATCAGAACTTCCCGGTATTTTCCACCTGTAATCTCACTTAAAATTTCTGAGGTACGGCATTTCAGGCGGCTTCCTACCTGATCGGTGATATTTCCTGAAAGTGCTTCAATCGTATCCATAGCCATATTCAGTGCCTGGATTTCCATTTCTTCCGGAGTTAATACCTCTGTATTTTCCTCACATTCCTGAAGTTCTGACTGAAGATTGGAAAGTGCCGTATATTTTTCTTCATAGTCACTGTCCAGGCTGTTGCGGTTCCAGGTCAGTTCATCATGTCTGGAAAGCCAGCGTTCTCTCTGACGTTCTCTTTTATTCAGTTCCCGGCTCAGCCGTACATGGAAAAACAAAGCTGCCACTGTAACTCCCGCTGTTGCCACACCGGCAAGGAGACTTAAAATAATCTGTCCGGAAAAAGCTGCCAGGCAGCCGGTTCCGGCAATACCGCACAGAAGAACAACCGCCAGGAATGCCCCGTTAAGCTCCCGTCTTCTTTTCACACGGTCAATTCGAAGTTCCAGAAGATCTTCCGTGCTTTTATCCCGGGTTCCCATATTCATGCCATTCTGCTGCTGTGTAATTCTGTCCCGCTTTTCATCCAGTTCTCTGATTTCCCGACGGATATATTCCATATTTGCGGAAATTTTTTCCTTTTCTTTTTCCAGGTCTTTTTTTCTGCGTGCAGATTCTGTCAGATATCCTTTTCTGGACATTTTCAGCATCTGCATGGCACGTCCCATATCCACGGAACTGTCGCCGGTTCCCTGATAGCTTGCCATGTAGTTCTGCAGTTCGCGGACGAGATCTTTTCCGGTAACGCTTTTCAGCTGCGCCACGGAAACCGTGTTATCATAAACTGCCTCACTCACATTTCCGAGAATCGTACCTAGAGCTCCCTGTTCCGCATCCACAAGACTTCCATCATCCTCGCAGAGAAGCTCCCCCAGTTTTTTTTCTTTGTAAAAATTTCTGGTAAGACGATAATTCTTTCCCTTACTTGTAAACCAAAGAATTCCGCCATATTCCGCCGGATTTTCCCAGGGTTCATATTTCGTATATGTATCATTCTGAGAGGCTTTTCCACGAAGTCTGCGAACCCCGTAAAACATGGAACGGATAAAGGTATGTGTTGTTGTTTTCCCGCTCTCATTCTCTCCGTAAAGTACATTGATCCCCGGAGAAAGTTCCATATCCTTATCCCGTATTTTACCGAAATTTTTTATTTTCAAACGTCTGATAACCATCTTCCACTATCCTCCTGCGCTTTCTGGTTATCGCCTGCTGCTTGTCTCAAGCAGTGCCTGAAGTCCATAATACAGTGCCTTTTTTTCCACAGTATCCATCCTTCCCTTGGCAAGAAAATAACCGATATAATCGCCAATCAGCGTACCGCTGTACCGTTTATAAAGATCTTCCAGATCATAGGCAGGCCAGGATTCATCTACCACCTCTGTGATATTTCCCAGACTTTTCAGTTTTTCCGGAATCAGAAGAATATCCGGCGACCGCATTCCCTGAAGGATAATCCGGTAGATATTCCTGCCGCCTCTGCGGAAAATCTGAGATTTCACAGCTTCTTCCAAGGAAATCTGCGTTGTTTCTTCATGAAGAGGCATCACCAGTTGCTGATAGGAACGGCAGGCAAACGGAACAAATTCCGTGCGGATTCTTCCGTCCACCAGACGTCCTTCCATATAGCCATGTTCTCCGGTATCATTCCTGTCTATGGGTTCCAGCGCACCTGAAAAAGCGGCCTGGTCACGAATCAGAATCTGTGGTTTATGGATATGTCCCAATGCCACATAATCGAATCCTGCCGCAGCCAGGGAAGCCGCACTTAACGGAATGTGTTTCTCATCTCCACCATGGGCAAGAAGAATATGAATTCCCTCTTCCTGAATCGGCACAGCTTTATCGTAAAGTCCCTCTTTGATTTCTCTGTCATAATAACTGAGTCCGTACACATAAACATCCAGCCTTGGATCTTTGACACAGGTCAGTTCTCTGCTTTTGAAAAAAGTCACATTGGGATTCCACTCAAATGTATTGTAAAAAGAATCCCTGCTGATAAAATCATGGTTTCCCGCCATCAGATACACTCTGGTGTCCGGAATGGTGGAAAACAGATAATTCACTTCCTTAAGCTCTCTCATAAGCGGCTGGCGGTGGAACAGATCTCCGGATATAAATAGCAAATCCACCGGATCTTCGCGGATGCCCGCAATAACCCGGCGGAAAGTGCTCCAGATTTCTTCCTCCCGCTCTTTGCTCCATGGGCAGCCCCTGTCAGGGACAGCGCCCAGATGCACGTCTGCAAGATGAATAAATCTCATAATAGTGTCTCCCTTGTGTATTCCTTACACGCAATCATTAAAGATCGCAGTTCTTTACAGTTCTCGGGAACGGAATCACATCACGGATGTTACCCATACCTGTGAGATACATAACGCATCTCTCAAATCCAAGGCCAAATCCGGAATGACGGGTAGAACCGTATTTACGAAGATCCAGATAGAAGTCATAATCTTCCGGTTTCAGTCCAAGCTCGTCCATACGTGCTTTCAGTTTACCGTAATCATCCTCTCTCTGGCTTCCTCCGATGATTTCTCCGATTCCCGGTACAAGGCAGTCCATAGCTGCAACTGTCTTGCCATCCTCATTCAGCTTCATATAGAATGCTTTGATTTCCTTTGGATAATCAGTAACAAATACCGGTCTCTTGTAAATCTGTTCTGTCAGATAGCGCTCATGCTCTGTCTGAAGATCGCATCCCCAGAATACCTTATAGTCAAATTTGTCATTGTTTTTCTCAAGAATCTCAACAGCCTCTGTGTAAGTTACATGTGCAAACTCAGAATTAAGCACATGGTTCAGTCTGTCAAGAAGTCCCTTATCTATGAAAGAATTGAAGAAATTCATCTCTTCCGGTGCGTTCTCAAGGACATAACGGATCACATATTTCAGCATAGCTTCCGCAAGCTCCATATCATCCTGAAGATCTGCAAATGCACACTCCGGCTCGATCATCCAGAACTCAGCTGCATGACGGGTTGTGTTGGAATTCTCTGCACGGAAAGTCGGTCCGAATGTGTAGATGTTACGGAATGCCTGTGCATAAGTCTCACCATTCAGCTGACCGCTTACAGTAAGGTTGGTCTCTTTTCCAAAGAAATCCTGTGAATAATCTACCTTTCCATCTTCTGTCATCGGCATGTTCGCAGGATCAAGTGTTGTTACCTGGAACATCTCTCCGGCACCTTCACAGTCACTTCCTGTGATCAGCGGTGTATGCACATAAACAAAGCCTCTCTCCTGGAAAAATTTATGGATGGCATATGCACAGAGAGAACGTACACGGAATACAGCCTGGAAAGTATTGGTTCTCGGTCTTAAATGGGTCATAGTTCTTAAATATTCAAGGCTGTGACGCTTCTTCTGCAGCGGATAATCCGGTGCGGAAGTTCCCTCTACGGATACCTCTGTTGCCTGGATCTCGAATGGCTGCTTCGCCTGCGGGGTAGCTACCAGTGTACCTTTTACAATGATGGCTGCTCCAACATTCAGTTTGGAAACTTCTGCAAAATTCTCCATATTGTCATGGTATACAATCTGAAGAGTCTCAAAAAAACTTCCATCATGAAGTACGATAAAGCCAAAAGCCTTGGAATCACGAACGCTTCGTACCCAGCCGCCTACGGTGATCTCTTTATCGAGATACTGTTCACGGTTTCTGTAAATTTCTTTCACTGTTGTCAGTTTCATAATCTATACCTCATTCCTCATATTCAGGATTACACGTCCCTGCGGACTTCCAAATGTCCGTATCGAATTAAGTATAGACTATTCTTATGGTTCGTGCAAGGAGTAATTCTCACAGGGATAAAAAATCCCGCATACCGGACAGATTCCGGTATGCGGGATCAGCTTTGCTGTCAAACCGTTAATAATAGAATGAATCAATGCTTCCTGTATTCAGATAAATCACGCAGTAATAATAGATTCTCTTGAATGTTTTGGTTGTATAATGAAGTCCGTCGTCACTGACACTGTCTTCCCCATTATAAGAAGCGTTGGTTCCGTATCCGGTTTTCATCAGTACACTGTAGGTATCAATATACTTGTAATTTGCAGAAAGTCCCGAGCGGATCTTGCTGTTAAACTCTCTGACCTGTGCCTCTGTTCGGCTTCCTTTTCCTGCTTTCGTAATCATGGTACTGTTAAGCGGATTTACAGACATGTAAAACAGTTTACAGTTTTTACTTTTCAGTGTAGATGCAATATTGGTCATATAGCTTACATAATTGCCTGCATTCGCCATATCATTTACACCAAAATTAAAGACTACCGCCACCGGAAGAGATCCTTCGGCTTTCTCAACCTCTTTAAGCAGTTTTGCATAGCCTTCACTCTGGAACCAGCTCAGGCCCTGGCCTGCACTTGCCACAAAGGAAACTCCACTGGACGATGAACTGCCGATCTGCTTATTCAGTGTTGCATACATTCCAACTGTACGGGAATCTCCTACAAAAATCACTTTGCTGTATTTCATTCCGACAGCCGGGCGTGCCATCTCATCTGCTGTAATATTTCTCTCTTTAGAGCGGTTAAATACTGTAGCATACAGGCTGGTGTTTTTGCTGACTTTCAAAAGTTCGCCTGCTTCATAATACGGAGCTGCCGCTGAGCCGGAGCGTTTAGTCTTCGACCATCCCATAAACGTATATCCTGATGCATTGGATGCGGAAGGAAGCTTCAGGTATCCGCCTTTTCCAAGCGTTACCGTCTTCCATACGGTTCCGTTTGCCTTGCAGAGATTTACACTGACTGACTGCATCTGCACTGCATAGTATTTGATGTTGCCTGCTATCTTGATCTTTGTTCCTGCTTTTTTTGCGGTGGAAGACTTGCCATTCTTGGTTGTGGCCCATCCCAGGTTTACATAACCGGTTCTGGATGGTACGGAAGGCAATGTATAATAAGTGCCCTCTTCCACACTCTTGGTAAGTTTCTTGTAGGCAGCATTGGTGCTTCCGTTTCCGAGATAAAAACTTACTGTATAGTATTTGCTCTTTCTGCGAACCGCATACAGTGTCATATCTTTTTTGACTTTTACACTTGCGCCGGCCTTATATACAACTTTGGTGCTTCCTTTCTGTGTGGTCCAGCCAAGGTTCTGATAACCGACTGCTTTCGGAACAGACGGAAGCTTAATCGTTGTGTTCAGTGTGACATTCCGTGTCAATGATGTATAGGTTTTGCTTTTACTGGTACCGGAATTGTTATTAAACTTCACAGTATAAACAAGTTTACTTGCTGATACCTTCTGCGAAGCAGCTGGCATAAGAATCAGTGCCATCGCAGCAAGTGCCAGTACAAGCCATTTTATTCGAAAGGCTTTTCCGGTTCTCTGTGTTTTTTTCATATAAATAAACTCCTCCTGAAATACATACCCAGCACCGGTGCGCCTCCGTATATTACAGAGTGTTGATAAATCTCATAAATGCATCTCTGCCCTCTGGTGTGCATTTATAAACACCGGCATCCTCCAGCACGTGAACAAATACATTGCCCACTTCTTTGCGGAGAACTTCCTGAATATTATCTTTGTCAAGTTTCTCATATTTCGGCAGAAATTCTGCAACCCATGCGGCATGTTTCTCAATCTTCTCGTTGGAAGCAATATCTTTGCCGCTTAAAATATACTCTTCCAGAAGTTCCAGTTCCTCTTTCAGACGGGCCGGAAGAACTGCCAGTCCCATAACCTCAATGAGACCGATATTTTCTTTCTTGATGTGATGATACTGTGCATGAGGATGATAAACACCAAGGGGATTCTCGTCTGTTGTAATGTTGTTTCGAAGTGTCAGATCCAGTTCAAAAGTATCTCCCACTTTACGTGCAATTGGCGTAATCGTATTGTGAGGCTCCCCATCTGTCTCTGCAAAAACAAATGCCGCTTCATCTGTATAACCTCTCCAGTTCGCCAGCACATGTGTTGCCAGATCAATCAGTCGTTTCTCATCTTTACTGCGAATACGTAAAACAGAAAGCGGCCACTTAACAATACCGGCTTCCACATCTTCATATCCCGGAATCGTCACATGTTTCTCAATCTCAGCCTTCGCCATAGCAAACGTATAATGTCCGCCCTGGAAGTGATCATGGCTCAGGATAGAACCACCAACAATCGGAAGATCTGCATTGGAACCAAGGAAATAATGCGGGAACAGCTTCACAAAATCAAACAGCTTGATAAATGTATTTCTCTCAATCTTCATCGGAGTATGTTTGCTGTTAAATACGATGCAATGTTCATTGTAGTAAACATATGGGGAATACTGGAAGCCCCATGGACTGTCATTAATCGTAATTGGAATAATTCTGTGATTCTCTCTCGCCGGATGGTTCACCCTTCCTGCATATCCTTCATTCTCCGGACAAAGCAGGCATTTCGGATAACTGCTGGACTTCACCAGTTTGGCAGCTGCGATTGCCTTTGGATCTTTTTCCGGTTTGGACAGATTGATGGTGATATCGATCTTACCATATTTGCTGTCTACTGTCCACTTCTGATCTTTTTTCACACGGTAACGTCTGATGTAGTTGCTGTCCTGGCTCAGTTTATAAAAGAAATCCGTAGCTTTTTCCGGATCTTCTTTATAAGCATCCCAGAACTCTTTCTGCACCTGCGCCGGACGTGGCATCAGACAGTTCATAAGTTTTGTATCAAAGAGATCTCTGTATACGACACTGTCCTCAATAATGCCCCTCTTTACAGCTTCATCAAGAAGCTCATTCAGAGTTTCCTCAAGGTCAATTTTAGCATATTCTGTCTCCGGTTCTGTATATTCGCTTTCACCGAAGGCATCCAGAAGAAGATTTGTTGCATAGATTCTTTCACATTCCGGTGTAATACCACTCTCCACTCCATATTGCACCAGTTTTTTGATACTTTCACTTAACATTGCATTTTCCCCTTTCCTGTCGCGCTTTTTCCGGAAAACGGGTGTATGTTTCACCACGTTTTCCGATTTATGCCAAACGGGATTTCCCGTATGCCATTCTGCTGTAACCCCAGGGCCTCTGTCCGGCCATTTTTTATATTACTCGGTAATATTTTCTATATAAGTAAGAAATACATTTCCCGCACTTTCAAACAGTGCTGTACTGTCATTCAGTCCATATGGCGCTGTCTGTCCTGTAGACGGATCATAAAGATACGTATTGTATTCATCATACCCTACAATCACCACACTGGAATTTTCTCCTGTTTTGGCAATTACAGGCCTCTGGGCACTTACCTCATAAAGAACACTGTCAAGACTGCAGCCAGTCAGGTCAATCACGGTTCCGGCATCTCCCAGGCCATCCTGAAGCTCTTTCTTTTTCCAGTTGGCTGTACGTATGATTTCCGGTACATCCTCTATATTCAGCTGCATCTTTGTCTTCTTATTTCCACGTTCCCATACGTACTGCTGGGCACGGTTAAGAACAACTCCGGTCCGGTCATCTGCACGTTTTACAGCAGCCGCAGGATCTGTATAGATCCGGTCAAGCGCACCATATGCATAGACATAGTAGAGTTCTCCCTGTGGAACTGTAGTGTCCAGTGTTACCGGTGAATCCTCTGTACTTTCAATTTTTGAATAAACAAGCAGCGGATTATCGGTTTCCGGTTTCTGATTCATGGTCAGACGAATCATGGTTCCGGCACGGTTTGTAGTAATCAGAGCTACATCCACCTGACTTCCGGATGCTTTTTTGTTATTCATGATATTATCTTTTTTCTGAACAGCATAGGCATTTCCGGATTTGGCAGAAAGCTCAAACTCCATCATGGTACTGCCGACAGTTACATTTGTGATATAAAGTCCGTCCTGATGGTATTCTTTCTTTACCTTGCCTTTAAAACTTTCAATGCGGAAAGTACTGAGGCCTTCTGTCTCATGTCCGTTGGCATCGGTAAGGATGTCCGCATCCGAAAGAATTCCATATACAAGATCTTCATTCATAAATCCCAGAACCCGCAGTTTCTGCCCATTCTCCGGGCAAAGATCTCTTGTTTTCAGTGAATCAAATTCAATCTCCCTGATTTTCCCCTGGTCATCTCCGGAGGTAATCAGCCATGCGGCATGTGCCTTGGTATCGGAAACCACAAAATGATTCTGTTTGATACCTTCTTCCAGAACCTCTGAAGTTCCCGTCTCAATATCTACCTGATAAAGTTTCTGGGCAAAAAGCAGAAACAGCTGATTATTTTTGTTTACATAAGTAAGCGTACCAAGATCTTCTTTCAGAAACTCGTAAGATTCCGTGCTTGGTATGAAAACTTTTTCTTCTACCACATTCCGGTCGCTGTTGTAATGATAGACACAGACACCGCTGTATCCTTCATGAACACCGCGGTTCATATAACCATATAATACAAAATCCACATCTCCATTATCAGCCACACGAATGATCTTGATATCGTGCTCGTTTCGCACATATCGCGAATCATTCTCTTCATCCTTGCGGAAACTGAAGATTCTTGTAATCTTACCACTTGACGGTGCATAAGACCAGAGATCTCCATCCTGTTCAAAAACAGCAATTTTTCCATCGCCGTTTACTGCATAGGTGACATTTTTGTCCCGGATTCCAAGAAGAAGGCCTGCATCCGAAACAACTGTCTGAGATGGATCAAAAACTTTTGTTGCAGACCGTTTGAAATCAAGAAGCATGATTCTTGTTTCTGTGTAACGCATACGGTAAAATTCCGTAACATCATAAATTTCGGTTTTATCCTCATCATTCTGTGCGGAAATCTGATAATTCAGTGTAATACTTGCGGTCGTCTCATTGATATCATCAATCAGCGGAACGCCTTCCATATAGAGTTTCGGAGAAAGTGAACCCCAGCTGATGTTGGACAGTCCTGAGTTAATCGTAATATTATTAAAATTCGTTCCACTGGATGTATCTTCCGCTTCCAGGTAACCGGCCAGGGTATCTGCCTGTTCCTTATCAAGACATTTAACAGAAAAATCTTTTACAAACTGAAGATACTCCTCTGTGTTCAACTGCGTTCTAGAAACCACCCTGGTATAGTAATAAACTTCTCCCTCATTGGTATCCAGTGTAATCTGCATGGAATATTCCTGGTTCATGCGAAGATCGCTTCCTATTTCGATCTCCGTACTCAGATATCCATTTTCTTCTTTTGTAAGATTCTTGATCTTACGGTTCTCCATAACCTTGCTTCCATCTGAAGTCCGTACTTCATAAGCAAGTCCTGTTACTGTATCTGAATATGGATTGATTTCAAAAGTCACCTTTTTGGTTGTATCCAACGGTGTAATACTGCCACGCATAAAATCTGTCTGCATCTGCTGCTTATAGCCATACATTTTATTCGCCTGCGTGCTTCCAATTTTTACCATTACTTCCGGAAGCGTGGCATCATTCATATCAGAACGGTTATCCGTAGACTGACTGTTCATCAGAAGTGACGTACCTGCCACAACTGCCACAAAAATCACCAGCAGTATTGCTCCCTTGCGTAGGATTTTTTTCATGTCACTCTCCCTTCTGTGAGGCTGACTCATCCGGATAGAGGAGCCTGTCCAGTGTAGGATTCACGTGAAGAGCTTTCATGGAGTCCGCAAAACTGTCCCTGCTCTTTTTCTTTCCGGTTTTTACTGCACGGATCAGAATGTTCTTCGGTGTGTGTTCCATATCAATAAATTCAAGCAGCTGCGTATCATATCCCTTACTTTCCAGCAATTCGGCACGCAGACCGTCTGTAATCAGTGCCGCCATACGCTCTTTCAGAATCCCATATCGCATAATCGGCTGTAAAGTTTCATTTCTGATCTGACGGTTCAGTTCATGCTGGCAGCACGGAACCGAGAGAATTACCTGTGCCCCCCATTCCACCGCCTTCGCAAGGGCAAAATCTGTAGCTGTGTCGCAGGCATGAAGCGTCACCACCATATCTACAGAAGAAACGCCCTCATATCCGGCGATATCTCCCTGATAAAAATGCAGCTTGTCGTAACCGTAAGATCTGGCAAGTTCACTGCAGTGACGGATCACATCTTCTTTCAGATCCAGACCTATGATATTTACATCGAATCCCTCCAGCTCCCGCAGATAGTAGTACATCGCAAATGTCAGATAGGACTTTCCGCATCCAAAATCCAGAATCGTAATCTCTCTGTCTTTTGGAAGTTTCGGAAGAATATCCCGGATAAACTCCAGAAAACGGTTAATCTGTCTAAACTTATCATATCGGGAAGCAACAATTTTCCCGTCTTTTGTCATAACACCCAGATCTACCAGAAACGGAGCTGCCGTTCCTTCCTTGAGAATATACTGTTTTACCCGGTTGTGGGGCGCAATCTTTACCTTCTCATTCTGTGTGGTTTCATGATGTTTGGTTTTGATGGTTGCCTTTCCTTTTTTGCTGATAAGAACGCTTCCATCCTGACTGCGTCCGGTTACCTGAAGCTGTCGGAATTCCTCCATGGCATGTTCCAGATAAGTAATCATCTCTTCTCTTGAATAATTCTTATGATAAACCTTCGGCCCCTCAGTCATGGACGCCTGGTAAAAAATCTTTCCTTTCAGCTCCACAGGACGAAGCTTCACCTTGGAAGGTCCCTCGCCGGTCCTGCGGCCGCTGACAACAGCCTGAATCAGCTGTTCATTAATCTGTTCTTCTAAAAATTCCCTTATTGTTTTCATCATACTTCCATTATATTCATTTTTTGTTTTATTGTATATGGACAGATGTTGGACGAACCTGTCATTGATTCTGTCCTCATCCAGGGGTAAGCGTATTTTCAACGTGGAAAATACGACCTGCATCTCCGTCTTCTGCATCTTCTTCTGGAAATCTCCTGATATACCAGTACTTCAATCAGATCATCCAGAAAACCTCCCGGCATTTCCTGTGCACTGGTATCTGCTGCCATTTCCTCTTTTATCTGGCTGCATATATGATAAAGCATGAAACGATCCGGATATTCATCATAAAGACGGCTGCCTTCATAATCCAGAAGCTGACACTGTGCTTCCGCCTTCTCCTGAATCTTTCTGGCTGTATCCGGATAGTAGGATCTCATCAGATCAAATTCTCTCTCCTGCTCCCGCTCTTCATTATAAAAAACAGGATTCCCCTGTGCAGCATAAAACGGATAAAAATCTCGATAAAGCATAACAGTCCTTATGTCCTCTCTCTGCTATCTCTTCCAGTATATGCAGCAGAAATACGACGGTTCCCGTTCTGCCTGTAAAGCGGATATCCCTATTATGCCATCTGTTTCAGCATTCCCTGTGTCAGGCGGACACTATGCTCAATGGCAAGTTTCTCAAATGCAGGATAATCCATATTTGCACTGTTGTCTGCCTTATCGGAAATTGCACGGATAATCAGAAACGGTACCCCGTTAAGGGCTGCTGCCTGTCCAATTGCCGCACCCTCCATCTCAACTGCATATGCACCAAATTCTTTTACAATGGCATCCTTCACGCCCTGATCACATACAAACTGGTCTCCGGAAGCAATTCTTCCCTCAAAAACCTGAATTTCCGGATTTACTTCCTCACATACATTGTGAGCAATTTTACGCAGGCACTCATCTGCCTGGAAGGAAAATTCCTTCATCTGCGGAATCTGTCCCTTCGGATATCCAAATCCTGTTGCATCCATATCATGATGAAGAACATCTGTGGAAAGTACGATATCTCCGATATTGATATCATTATTCAGGCTGCCTGCAATACCGGTATTGATTACAGCCTCCACCTGAAAAAGATCCACCAGAATCTGGGTACACATTCCCGCGTTTACCTTACCGATTCCGGACTGTACTACTACTACTTTCTTTCCTTCCAGAATTCCTTCATAGAAATCCATGCCAGCTCTTGTTGTAATGGAAACATTCTTCATAACTTCTTTCAGTCTTGCAACTTCCTGCTCCATTGCACCTATAATTCCAACACATTTCATAATCTGTAAATCCTCTCTTTCAATATAGTATCCCTCTGAGTTTCTGTTTTTTCTGCCCAGAAGTGCTTTTTCTTTTTCTACAACGTTCATTATAACAAATTTTATTTTTTATGGAAACTTTTTTTGAGAGATGATATAATCGGAAGATACAGAAAGTCACTGCTCACTTTGTGAACAGCAAATAATTATAAGGAGGTACCATTCATGGTTTATAAGACAAAAGGTGTCTGTGCTCAGGGAATTGAGTTCGAGATCGACGATAATAAGAAAGTTCACAACATCAAATTCACAGGTGGATGTTCCGGAAATACTCAGGGCGTTGCCCATCTTGCAGAAGGAATGGACGCAGATGAAGTAATCAGCCGTCTGGAAGGAATCCGCTGTGGATTCAAACCTACTTCATGTCCGGATCAGCTGGCAAAAGCTATCCGTCAGGCACTGAACGAAGGCTGATCTGCCAATCAGAGATTCTGTTAAATCATCACCCTGCGAAGATTTTCCGCAGGGTGATTTTTTTCTGTCAGATATCCGTTCTGTCCCATTTATCACACAGTGACTGAATATCTCTTGCAAAACGATCCAGATCTTTGTTCGGGCAGCCTTCATTCTTCCGGATTATGGTCATCAGGCGGCGTCCCATGGCCAGAAGTTTCTCGTATGCACGTGCAGCTTTGGTTGTCTTCGGTGAAGCGGTTGCTTTTACAACCCGGACTCCCACTGCTTCATGGATACATTTATTCTCCAGAAGGTCATATTCCGTTCCGCTGAACGGTGCTGTGGCATCATATCCCAGTTCTTCTCTCAGTCTCTGTGCAAAAACCTCTGTTACCGTATCGTCTCCATGTGTGACAAACACGTGCTTCGGTTTCGTCTCAAATGCCTTCGCCCAGTCCAGAAGCCCGTTTACATCCGCATGGCCGCTGATTCCGGGCATCCTGCAGATTTCCGCTGCTACCTGCACAGTCTCACCAAACAGTTTCATCTCTGTGGCACCTTCCAGCAAAGCCCGGCCAGGTGTTCCAATTGCCTGGTATCCTACAAAAAGTACTGTATTTCTCGGATCCCACAGATTGTGTTTCAGATGATGCTTGATACGTCCTGCATCGCACATACCGCTGGCGGAAATAATCACCTTGCAGTCTTCATCAAAATTGATGGCTCTGGAATCATCCGTAGTAACCGATGTCTTCAGGCCCTGGAAAGACAGCGGATTAATCCCCTTCTTTAAAAGATCCATCGCTTCCTCATCGTAGCAGGTGTAGGCATTCTCACTGAAAATCGTAGTTGCCTCATTGGCAAGAGGACTGTCTACATATACGGTAAATCCGTCGTGTCCGTGGACCAGCCCCATCTCCTTGATCTGACGAATAAAATACAACATCTCCTGGGTACGGCCTACTGCAAAGGACGGAATTACCAGATTACCTCCTCTGTCAAAGGTTCTCTGGATAATCTCAGCCAGCATAGCCGGATAGTCCGGCCTCTCTCCGTGACTTCTGTCTCCATAGGTAGATTCCATAACAACATAATCTGCCTCTTTAATATATACCGGATCCTTAATCAGCGGCTGATTAAGATTACCGATATCACCGGAAAATACGATTTTTTCCTTTTTATCATCCTCGGTGAGCCAGATCTCAATGCTGCTGGAACCAAGAAGATGTCCTGCATCTACAAAACGTACCTCTATTCCTTCTGCAGGTTTAATAATCTTATCGTACGGACATCTGACAAAATTCCGAAGCACTCCCATGGCATCTTCCATAGTATAAGCAGGTACAAATTCCGGCTTGCCTTCTCTGCGGCCCTTACGGTTTCTCCATTCTGCCTCAAACATCTGGATGTGTGCACTGTCACGAAGCATAATATCACAGAGATTGCAGGTTGCCTCTGTTGCGTAGATCGGTCCCTGATAACCCTTGGCATACAAAGCGGGAAGATTTCCTGAATGATCCATATGTGCATGCGTCAGAAGCACAAAATCCAGATCACCTGGAGCTACTGGCAATTCCTTATTTTCGTAGTAGTCCGGTCCCTGTTCCATTCCATAATCTACCAGGAACTTCCGGCCCGCTGCTTCCAGATAATAACAGCTTCCGGTCACCTCATGCGTTGCGCCGATAAATGTTATCTTCATGCATAAGCCCCCTTTTCCGTCCGATGTTTCAAAAGTTTTAACAGAATTAACAGACATTCTGTTTAGAAACAGTTTGTTATTGTATTTATTATACACGAAATATTTTGGTTTTGACAGTCTTTTTGTGGAATATATTGAATTTTAAGAATTGATTTTTGAGATGATCTTTTGACTTTTCAGAATATTTTAGAATTTTTGAATTCTCCCCGGCGAAGGTAATGTAAGTTTACTGGATTTTTGTTTTTTTAAGGGGATGAACATCGCCGGGGAGAGAATTTTGGATTTTTCTTATTTGATGATTGTTATTTTACCAGAATACCTTTGGTTAAGGTTGATACAGATTCTTTGCTTCCGTCTTTTGCTGCGTGATAGCCACGTACACGATAGTAATAGCCACTTGGTACGATTACTGTTAAGTTTTTAGCAAGATTGGTGGCCTTGGATGCTGTAAATTCCCACTTTTTATAAGTAGAATAGGTTCCATCTACTTTTCGCTCCAGTGTTAATGTCAGATAAACTGTACTGCAAACATGATGGCACTGTGTAATTCCTGAAATAGCCACTTTATTGCTGGCTAATTTATTAATAGCTGTAGTTCCAAAATTCAGATTATTTCCACGTAACATGCTATACGTTGTATCTTCAGCAAAATCTTCATCTGTTTCCAGATCACTATCTGCTATTTCTGCCGCTGAAGCAGTAACTACACTTATACTCCCAAGACATAATGCTAAAAATAAGATTCCGAGCACTCTTTTCATTTTTCTTATCATACTTGCTCCCTCCACTCCCGTAACTTCCATTACATAAACTTATACGATATTAAAATAAAATGCTCTCTTAAAAACGTATATTTTCTATTAATTTAATAAATTCTTTCTCTTCCATATTTCCGCTGATTTGATAAAATGCCGTATCAGTTTTCCAGTATGCAATATAATTTTCTTTCTTATCATGTTTATCTTTTATTTTTCGTATTTCGATTTCAAATTTTTCATCTTTTATTTTTAATGAATTTATTATTCTCCCATCAAGAACGTAATCTGTTGTCTTACTGTTATTTCTATAATCGCTAATATAAACTGTTATAATAGATTTTCCATAACAATACTCCATTAACGCAACACCTGTGTTTGAATATATTAAATAATCCTTATACTTAAAGTTCTCAGGACGATACAAAAATCTAGGAATCTTATCAAATCCCATTTGATTCTCTATATCACTAATAGCACTCTGCTCATCTCTATCAGCTTCATCACTGGTTGTATCATTATCAATACTAATGCTCGTATCATTTCCCGTCCACATTTTCACAGAATCAATAAAATAACTCCGATTCGCCTGGCTGGTCATTCCTGCGGCGAATACGCCTGCTGCACATACAAGCACCACAGCTGCCACACGTGCCAGTTTATGATGCTTTTTTTCAGGAAGATAGACAATTTTTTTGTTCGTATCTGCTTTATGGTCATCTGCCTCTTTGCTGTCATTTTCTTCTTCATCTTCTTCATAAACCCCATCTGCTTTCAGCCTCGCTACAAGCCTCTGGTAAGCCTCTTTTGCCTCTTCTTCTGTTTCCCCGTCATCTGGAAGGATTCCATCCGGAAACAGCACTTTTTCCATTTCGTCGATTTCTCGTTCGTATTCTTCTGCCAACCATTTTTTCAGTTCATCATCCCTGAAATCTACCATTATTTTTCTCCTGCAATCGTATCTTTCCTTGACAATTCCTCCGTTAGAGTTCATATTTAATGATAGTATATATGACTATTCAGGAGGAATCCAAATGAAACACATCGTACTTACCGGCGGTGGTACTGCCGGCCATGTAACTCCAAATATTGCCCTGATTCCAAGGCTCAAGGAGCTTGGTTATCAAATTTCCTATATCGGTTCCTACAACGGAATCGAAAAAAAACTGATCGAAGAACTTGGAATTCCCTACTATGGAATCTCATCCGGAAAGCTGAGACGTTACTTCGATCTCAAAAACTTTTCTGACCCGTTCCGTGTCCTGAAGGGCTTCAGCCAGGCCAGAAAAATTCTCAAAGAGCTGAAACCGGACGTTGTTTTCTCCAAAGGTGGATTCGTTACCGTTCCGGTTGTAATTGCTGCAAAACGCTTAAAAATTCCGGCTCTTATCCATGAATCCGATATGACACCGGGCCTTGCCAATAAACTCTGTCTCTCCTCAGCATCTAAAATCTGTTGTAACTTTCCTGAGACAGTTGCAAATCTTCCTGCCGAAAAAGCAGTTCTCACAGGAACTCCCATCCGCCAGGAACTTCTTTCCGGAGATGCCAAGGCCGGACGTAAATTCTGTGGTTTCACAGCTGACAAACCGGTACTTATGGTCATCGGTGGCAGCCTCGGTGCAGCCTCTGTCAATGATAATGTACGCAAAATTCTCCCTGAACTTCTGAAAGAATTCCAGGTTGTCCATCTTTGCGGAAAAGGTAAAACAGATGAAAGCCTTAACGGTACTGCCGGATATGTTCAGTATGAATATATTCAGGATGAGCTTCCAGATCTGTTCGCCATGGCTGATATCGTAATTTCACGTGCAGGTGCCAACGCAATCTGCGAAATCCGCGAGCTTCATAAACCTAATCTTCTGATTCCACTCTCAGCGAAAGCCAGCCGTGGTGATCAGATTCTCAATGCCCGTTCTTTCGAACGCCAGGGCTTCAGCATGGTGCTGGAGGAAGAAGAAATCACAGAAGCCAAACTTCTGGATACAATCCGCCAGCTTTATACTGACCGCCAGAAATATACAGATGCCATGGCAGGAAACGGCCGTGTGGATTCTATCAGCAAGATTACCGATCTTATTGAAGAGTGTGCCCGTTCCTGACACACCGCTCTCATACAGAAAACTCTGCCATTTCTTTTTCAGATACGGCAGGGTTTTCTTTTTTTATTCGTATACTTTCCGAAATTCTTCTTTCAGCCAGCGCTTTGCCTTATATATCCTGTTATTAACGCCACTTTTGGTCAGTCCGTACTCTTCTGCAACTACTTCAACGGGAACATCCAGATATTTAACCTGAATCAGAATGTCATAATTAACAGGCTGCTCCTCACGAAATCTTTCCAGTACCATATACATAAATTTATTCTTCTCTTTACGCAGAAGTTCTTCTTCTGCATCAACCGTCTTATATACATTCAGAACTTCTGTAACGTCGGCTGTGCAGATAACTTCATGCCGGAAACTGGATTTCTTTTTGTAATCCATAGCCTTATTCACCGATGCCCTCCGTATCAGAGAATACATCATTTTTTCATTATCAATATTCAGATGTTTCCGCTTGGTATACATTTTGTAGATTACATCCTGACTGACATCATCGGATATGTTCCAGTCATGCAAAACTCCGTATGCATATGCTCTGGATATTTTTCGATACTTAAGGTAAAACTCTTCATATGTCTGATTTTTCATTTTTCCTCTTTAGTAGGTATTGATTAGTCTCTGACCTTTTTTAGAATTTCGTCTCTCACCTCATCATTGAGTTCTCCCGGAGTCCAGGTCAGTCCAACTCCGTCTCCTTTATATCTCGGAATCAGATGCATATGAAAATGAAATACAGTCTGTCCCGCAATTTCTCCATTGTTCTGCACAATATTAAAGCCATCGCAATTCAGTGCATCGCTAAGCTTTCCGGCCATTTTTTTTGCAAGAATCATAGCCTTTCCTGCAGTTTCATCCGGAAGCTCATAAATATTGGCTGCATGTTTCTTTGGAAGAATCAGTGAATGCCCCTTGCTGGCAGGACCCAGATCAAGAATTACCCGAAAATCTTCGTCCTCATAAAGTGTTGCTGCCGGAATTTCTCCATTTGCAATTTTACAAAATATACAATCTCCCATTTTATTGCCCTCCTGTTTCAGAAAATATTTTCACTTATTCTTATTGTGTCGTATTTTGTCGATTTTTTCAATACTGTTCTTGTTGATATTTGAAATTTCTGATGTTAATATTTCTCCGAGGTGATAATATGTGCAACGATGACACAGTCAGTAAATTAAAAAACGATTTTCATTACACACTTTCCAAATTTTCTCATGAGATCCGAAATCCCCTGACACTGATCAGCAGTGAACTCCAGATGATTGCTTCCGCTCATCCAGAAGTTGAAGATTACGACCACTGGAACGACGTCATGGATAATCTCGCTTATGTGACAGATCTTCTTGATGATCTATCTGTTTTTAATAATGCAGGACGTATCCGGCTGGAAGCCACAGATACCTGCGATTATCTGAAAACAGTAATTTCTTCCATCAAACCTACTCTTGATTATCTGGGTATTACTTTTGAATCCCATATCCCAGAATCTCTTCCAGTTTTAATGCTTGACAAAATTCGAATCCGGGAAATGCTGCTGAACCTTCTGAAAAATGCATGGGAAGCCGTTCCTGTTCCCGGCGGAAAAATTTCCGTATCTGCTTTTTCCAAAAAATCCGGTATCTGTATCAATATTGAAGATAATGGATGCGGGGTTTCAAAAGAACAGCTGAACAGTATTTTTCAGCCGTTTTTCACAACAAAAGAATCTGGCACCGGCCTCGGACTTGCCATTTCCAGACAGATTATTGAAGCTCATCACGGCAGTATCTCCATAGAGAGTACTCCTGGTCAGGGAACCGTTTTCCATATTTTTCTTGGATGATAAACGATTACAGCAGCAATAAAGCCACACAACAGACCGCCTGCATGGGCTGCATTATCTACTCCACCACTTGCAAAGCCGAAATAAAGAGAAAATGCAGCCATAAGCAGCATCTGCTTCATATTCAAATCTGCGACTCTTCCTCTGTGACGTATGATCACATAAATCATTCCACCCATCACTGCAAAAACAGCTCCGGAAGCTCCTGCTGACAGTGAATAGTCTCCTGTCCGCATATCCCAGATCAGAGAAATCAGATTCCCGCCCAGTCCTCCAAGAATATAAATCAGCAGAAATTTCATTTTTCCGGTAACTGGTTCCAGACGCTGTCCCAGAACAAACAGTACCAGCATGTTATTAATCAGATGTGGCGCACCGAAATGCAGAAACATACTGGTAATCATGCGATACCATTGTCCCTGCTCTATGATAAGTGGTGCATAAACAGCACCACATTCCAGCATATGCTGTCCATTCTCTGAACCACCGGTGAATTCCACAATAAGAAAAATAAGAGTATTCAACAAAATCAGTAGTGCAGTCACAGGTTCTCTCTTTATTTCTTCCACTTTAGTCCTCTTTTCTGCAGTTTTTCATGATAGTCTCAAAAACTGCGCCGTTATAATCTGAAAATTCAAATCTATTGGACTATTTTAACAGATTTCCATTATACAGACAACCTGTGGTCTATTATATAATACGACATAAACCTGATATTTTCGCTCTGTTATTTCAAAAAAATATAACGAGCCTGTGCAAAATCCACTTCATCTTCGTCTTCCAGAAGGCGGTCTTCTCCGTTTTTCAGGATCTGGCCATTAACAGATGTTCCATTTCTGGAATTCAGATCTGTCAGATAATACTCCCCATCTCTTTTTCGAATCTTTGCATGGATACGGCTTACGGTAGGCATATTGATCACTGCATCCGCTGCAGTCTCCAGCTTTCCGATTACTGTAATATCCCGGTCCAGATATATGGTTGCCAGCTCTCCTGGCTCATGGCTGACCAGAGTAGCCGGTCCCTTTGTTATTCCTACCGAAAGAACTACGGTCTCTCCAAAACACTCCGTATTTTCTTCTGATACTTCGTGCTCTTTTATTTCCGGCTGTTTTTCTTTTTCCTGCGGAATCTCATAAATATTCTTTTCCTGAAAATCTCTGATCCTGTCTGTTTCCTCATAAGGATTCTGTTTCTTCTCAGGAATCTTTTTCATCAGAATATAACTCAGCATTCCAAGGACCATCAACCCCAGAATCACAGACAGAAATACGCCGGTGCTTACTCTTGGAAGATATCCTGCCGCCATTCCCGCAGTAATTCCCAGAAGAATCAGAAGTGCCAAAAGAAACCCTGCCGTTTTCCACAGTCTGTCCCTGTTCTCTTTTTTCACCTCTCTGTTATTTGGCTTACTGTCCTTTTTCTTTTTTTCCACCCCGTCCAGGTCTTCTCTGTTCCAGTTTTCCATCTGCCAGAGTTCTTCCTGTTCTTTATGCTCTTCCTGGCTTTTCTCTGCCTGCTTAAATGGCTTCTTTTTTTCGTATGCGGCAAAATCTGATGCCTTTCCATTTTTCACTTTATAAAGTTCTTCTTTGATATACTCCAGGTGGAAACTGTCTTCCAGTGCACGTCTGTATACGCCATATCCCAGCATAACCGCTTTTCCGTCTTCATGATTCAGCTTTGGAAGAATATATTCAGCCAGATTCTGAAACTGTTTCTGTATCTCGCCGTGAAATCCTGGAAGATAACAGAACCGGACATTCTGTTTTTCCGCATCCAGATAAATATATTCCGGTTCCAGAATCAACTGGCAGGGATTCAGAAGATACTCGGACATTGCTTCCATAACCTGGACAAATCCTCCCAGAATTACCTGAAGTTCTTCCATCCCAATCTTTTTTTCTTCAAAAAGAGCAGTCATTGAATGCCTGGAAGTCACATCGTAATACACCATGAATTTTCCATCTATCCCCTGAATCCGGCACTGAAGAAGATCCGGTACCGCATTTGCCACAATCATTCGAACCTGATAGGAATTGGTATCAATTGCATCTTCCCCTGTCAGAATCAGATAATTGTGGTTCATGTCTCTCTTATATTCCGATTTCATTTTATTTTTTCACCTCTTCCAGAACATCCACCGTTCCCTTCACTTTACGTATCCAACCTGTCGGACGCAAAACAGATGCTTTTCCGCAAACTTCAATTTTCCATTTCTGTGACAGAAAACCAGCTGGTACATCCATCTGATAGGTTACCTGTACGGTTTTCCCTGCACTGGTCTGCATACTTAGGTTCTCACCACCCGGAAGTCCAGTACTCCCGAGCATTCTGCCCTGAATATCTGCTTTTTCATATATGTCTCCGTCTTTTTTATAACCTTCCATACTTCCACTGACTGCCGCCTCATATGCTGCTGACGTCAGCCATGCCCGGTTATGTACAAAAAAATCCAGATACAGAAGCCCCATCAACACCATGAGAATCAACGGCATCAATAATGCCGCTTCTATTGTAAAACTTCCTTTTTTCAGTTTTTTCATAAAAGTATTCCTCCCAGATATCCAACCAGCAGAAACGGTGCAAAAGGTATTTCCGTATCCCGTTTCTTTTTAAACACCAGAAGCTGCAGGCCCGAATAGATTCCACACAGCAAAAGTGCAGCGCAGAGAACCCCCAGTAATTCTCCACTTTTCAGTACAGATCCCATTGCCAGAATCAGAAGTCCGTCTCCAAATCCGATTTCTCCCCTGGTCAGCACCGATATCACCGCCGCAATTGTACCTGCTCCCATAGAAATCAGTCCATCTGCCCAAAACGTTCCTTCCCATATTCTCCACAGAATTCCCCCTGCAAGAAAAACACTTAATACCGGAACACAAATCTCTTTTTTCCGAATGTCTGTCCATGTATTAATTCCCAGGAATACAGTCATACAGATTTCCAGCCTGTCCATAGTCTTCCTCCTTTTAACCACAGCGCCCGCAGGCACTCATTTCACCGGATACTTCTGCTTCTTTTACCATTCTCACAGACCGTTTCAGTGCACTGCAGCTTTCCCTGTTATGAAAACGATTACTCTTTTTTGTAATATACACAGTTCCCGCCGGTTCCTGCCCGCGACTACAAAGTTCACATGCCTGATATTTTTCCCCATATGTATTTTTGAGATTTTTTACCGAAGATCCGGATACCTGCTGCACAGACAGATTCAGATAACTGCATCCAAGTGTTCTGTGATACACGGTTCCGGACTCAGTTACATAGACCATTGGCTGGCTTTCCACTGCATCATTTCCTTCTTCATAGAGCACACCTGTCCATGCATGAACCTTTACCGTGTTGTGGAACCATATTTTGGGAAGCGGAATCAGACCACCGATAGGCTGATAGGAATATACATCCGGCAATGTAACAGTTTCTGCTCCGGAACTGCCAGTTCCATAAGCATACATTCCTGCCTCTTTTGTTTTCTGGCATAAACCGGTCAGATGCTCTGTCTGGACTCTGTAAATATCCATAAATGAAATCAGTGCAATCACTCCAAAAAAGAACAGTGGCAAAACCAGTGCAGTCTCCAGTGTAAGACTTGCTCTCTTTAAAAAGGTGCACGGGGATACTTTTTCAGAAAGCGGTTTTCTGCTTATCGGGGAAAACAGAAATAACCTTCCTTGAGAGCGCCTTTCTCTTTTTTGATCCAGTCTGTTTATCTGATTTTTATCTTCTTTTTCTTTCTGAAAAAGCATCCCTGTGCACCTCCTTTTCTATTCATAGGCATACTGCCTTGTAACCGTAAATATTTTCTTTTTGTTTGCTTTTACATCTGCGGATGCTTCCAGTGCAACAACACAATGATCCATCTGAAATCCCGGTCTTTTTCCTTTTTCACGGATCGCACATTCAATCATATCCATTCCTCTCGTAACTTTTTCCTGTTTTCCTTTTGCCATAAGAAGAACCCGGAGATAATCCTCATAAGACATCCCTCCACTGGAATCTTTTCTGGAAGAATCCAGCCTGTCCAGAATATGCGCCAGATTTTCCAGAGATAGCTGCCAGTCTGCTGCTGTTTTTACAAGCGGAACATGCCCGCCTGCAAACAGTTCCCTCACATCCAGAATACTCTCCGCAAACGCCCAGCAGAATATCAGTGCAGCTTCAATTACTACTGCTGCCGGCGGAATCAAAAAACCCGATGCAATTGCCAGAGCCAGTGTTTCTACCTGGATACGTTTTCCTCCGTCAGAAATTAAATATGCCATATTCACGCCCTGACGGATCAGAAGCAGTTTTGTTGCTACAGATTTCAGATTCTCACGGTCACTGTTTTTTCCTCCCAGGATATACTCCACCTGGTAGTTCAGTCCCGAAGACGCAGGTTTTCGATAATTTCCCAGTTTTTTCAGCAGATACTGGCCAAACAGAATTCCTGAAGTATAGGAAGTATCTGACTGAATATCCGAATTCATTACCATTCCCGTCTGAAGTTTTCTTCCTGACGCCAACGTTCTCCTGTCTGTGGAAGCATCTGAAATTCCACGGTCTGCCGGAACTACCAGATCGAGAAGCCCCATTTTTCGGATTCTTCTGATAACCGGAATCGGATTTTCTACGGTTGTATCTGCTCCACCGGTAAAATCTTCTCCACTTCCTCCATCTCCGAAATCTCCCTGATCCTTCTGATTCTCCTGGTTATTCTTTGCTTCTTCACTTTTCTGCGCCGCATTTGAAATCTCAGAATCATAGGAATCCAGACTTCCACCGTTTTCAGACTGTTCTCCTTTTCTTTGCGCTTCGTCTGTTTTTTCTTCCTGGTCTTTCAGTTTTTCGAGAAGGATCTGTACCCCCTGGCTTCCAAGTGTTTCCCGCATATAACCGACAGCCTGCTGATAAAAAACTTCTCCGTCTCCGTCAGTCAGCAGACGGTATCCATTAAATCCTCCCTGCAAAAGTTCCAGTTTCTGACTGTTCTGTTTTAATACAGGTTTCATATAGGACTCAAAATTATCATACACAGAGGCCATATCTACCTCCTCTTTTCCACCTGCATAGAATGCGAACAGATCATAATTCTCAAGCAGTGTCCTGTCGTACTGCCCGAACAGGGAATAAAGTCCGATATCCATACTGTTCAGTATCTGCGTTCTGGCAGCTGACATACGTACAGATTCGATACTGGCACACACAAGTGACAGAACAACACTCAGAATCAGCGCCAGAAAAATCGTAATACTGCCTTTTTTCACTGTCTTTGCCAAAGGGTACCTCTCCTTTCCAAAACGGTAAATCATCGCTTACCGTTTTTTATCCTTCTCAGATTGAATTGCTTTGTTTGGTGATTTTTGAAAGGATATTTTTAACAAGCGAAGTGAGCTGTTGCTTAAAGATGACAACCAGACTGATCAGAACCACCAGAATCAGAATAATCTCCACAACTCCCACTGCATCTTCTTCCGCCACAAATTCTTTCATATATTTCCAGATATTTTTCATTTGTCACCTCTCATTTCTGTGTTTTCACACGGTTCTTCTATCCGCCGTAAAAGGAAAGACAGGCCGGCAGCATAATTACTGCCATCACAACCAGAAGCATCAGTACCATCGGAAGAAGCAGTTTCGTTGCTGCCGCCTCGCCCAGTACTCTTGCCTTTCTTTTTCTTTCCTCCCAGGCTTCCACAGATTCTTTTTCCAGTAAATCAGACAGATACCGGCTTCCTTTCTGAAGATTCTGAATCAGAAGTGTTGACAGCGTTTTATATTTTACCTGTCCACATCGCTCTCCAAATCTACGATAAGCCTCTGCTTCCGAAACGCCGCTGTCCATCTCATAACATGCTGTACGGATTTCCTCATATGCTGCGCGTTTATTTCCCTCTTCTCTTTTTCCATAATCCATGGCAATTTTCTGAAATGCCTTTCTCGCAGTTAAACCTGCCTGTACCAGAAGAGTGAATTTCATAACCAGCCCCGGATAATCCATCAGCATCTGTTCTCTTCTCTTTATCTGAACAGATTCTTCTTCTCTTCTTTTTGCGATTACCACTGCTGCCGCCGCAACCAGTCCCAATGCGGAAATCAGATTTCCGGTTGTATCCTTCGGCTGCTCCCATTCCAGGTGTTTTCCATTCCATTCTTCCGGAAGATAATAGTACCTGGGATCATTCTTTTTCTGGTTATACTGTACGATCATATCCTGCAGTTCTTTCTCGCGCTGCTGTTCTTCGCTCAGTTCTTTCTCAGTTTCCGGCTCTTCCCCGGACTTTTCCGTTTCCTTTTCCGGCACCTGCACATACAGGGAGCCGGCTTTTTTTCCGTCTACAGATACTATGAATTTCTCTTCGTAAGCACCTGTCTCCTCTTTTTCCATACGGTATCCGGATGAATACACCGTACCTCCGCCACTTTGAACGGTCAGAAGCATTCCGATGATATTTCCGGCAAGCGCTACCAGGATAAAAAGTTTCTGTCCTTCTGCATTCCCTGCCCACGGCGGCAGACGCCCCAGCTTTCCGGCAAGAAAAGCTCCAAGAATCACCATAAATATCACAATATGTATCCACATCACACACACCTACACTTCTATATCTACAATTTTCACTCCCAGCCAGTAAGACAATCCATAAATTACCATACAAACTGTCATGGCACAGATTCCAAAGGGATTTCCGTAAAGTACATCCAGAAATCCCGGAGAAGTCAGCTTCAGATAACAGATAATGCCGGCCGGCATAACGCTCATAACCATCTGTTCAGATTTTTTTGCAGCCAGCGTTGCCTCTATTTCTTTTTTTACTTCAATCTTATCTCCCAGCATCCTGGCAACCTTCTGAATCATCTGCGTCATATCTCCGCCAGTCCGTTTCGCTGTATAAAATACCGCCGCAAAATTCTCAATATCTTCCACGCCGCTTCGTTTTCCAAAATCCAGAAACAGTTCTTCCACAGGAACACTTAAACGCAGCTGACTCTCGATATAACGAAATTCTTCCAGAATATCACTTCCCTTTTCGTAGAGTCTTCCCAGATCCTTCACACTGGCCCGCACAGCATTTTCCGCAGAATACCCGGCCTGTACGGCTACATTCATGGATGTCAGCGCATCCCGGAACTGATAATTCAGATTCCGCTGTTGTCTTGCAATGCATTTTTTCTTCTGGATTTTCAAAAATATCACCGGTACCGGCAACATAAACAGCAGTACCGGAAGGCTCTGATAAAACAGATAATCGGCTGCAGCGCATACGGCAACTCCCTCCAGAAGATACTTTGCTGTCTCCTTCGCCGTAAAATGATATGTCCTGTAATCTTTCCTCGTAAATTCCCATTTCTTTCCTTTCCGTTCTTTCATAATTTAATTCCCGCCCGTTCCATTTTTTCACAGTGTAAAAGTGTATTTACTTTTACAAGTCCTTTTCCTTCTTCCCTGCGATACAGCGGCCGTGTCCGAATCTCTCCGTTCTCAAAACCACACACCTCCGTAATCTCAAGCAGTTTTCTGCTTTTGTCCCGCATTCGGCCAAGGTGTACCAGAACATCTACGCCAGAGGCAATCTGCCTGCGTATCGCTTCCAGGGGAAGGTCAATTCCCATAAGTGTCATAGTTTCTATTCTGGACAGCATATCTCTGCTGCTGTTTGCATGAAGAGTAGACAGACTCCCATCATGTCCTGTATTCAGGCTTTGCAACATATCTACCGCTTCTCCTCCTCGAACTTCACCTACAATTATTCTGTCCGGCCTCATTCTGAGTGCAGACCGTATCAGATCACGGATTGTCACAGAAGCCGCACCTGCCATATTCGCCATCTTTGCCTCAAGACATACCAGATTTTCAATGCCACGGATCTTCAGCTCGGCATTATCTTCAATCGTAATCAGACGTTCATCCTTCGGAATATACTCCGCAACAGCACCAAGAAATGTTGTTTTTCCGCTGCCCGTACCACCGCCAATTACCATCGAATACCTTGCCTGCACAAGTTTCTTCAGAAATTCAGCACATTCTTCCGTAATACTGTCCAGAGAAATCAGTTTCTCCATGGTAATCGGATCATCCGGAAATCGACGAATTGTCAAAATTGGCCCATTGAGGGCTACCGGATAAACTACTGCATTAACCCTCGCTCCGTTTTCCAGTCTCGCATCCACAATCGGCATAGATTCATTTACTACACGGTTGCATCGCCCTACAATCTGCTGAATCACATCTTCCAGTTTTTCTTTTGATGTAAAAGTTTTATTCCATCTGGTCAGTTTTCCCGCCCGCTCCACAAAAATAGCATCCGGTCCATTGACCATAATTTCTGTTACACTTTCATCTTCAATCAGTTCCTGTAGTACATCCAGCTTTCTCACCGAACAGAACAGCTCCTGACGAAGTTCCACTTTTTCTTTCAATGAAAAAACTGTCTTGCCCGACTGATTCAGTATCAGATCATCGATCACCTCCAGGATTTCTTCATCAGACAGCTCACGGGAAACATCCAGCTGTTCCATGAGAAGATCATGAATTTCCCGGAAACGTTCTCTGTTCATGTCCGCTCCTTTCTTAACAGTTTGCGTATATAGTCTCCCAGCTGGCTCCAGACCAGCTGTTCCACGTAAGATTCCGGAGATATGTTATCTGCATGAAAGGGTAAATGCAGTTTTTCTGTTTTTTCCAGAATTTTTTCTTTATTCCAGATACGCAGAAGATTTTCAAACTGTGTAATCTTACAGGCAGACATGGTATCATTCAAAACCGGCATATAAATTCTGTTACACAACTCCAAAAGCTGAAAATTTTCATCTGCACCTCCTCCGATATCCAGAATCAGAACTTCATAGGAACTTTGCAGAGTTATCGCCTGCAAAAGCCGTTCCCAGTCTTCCCAGCACACGGTCTGAATATCCGAAGGTGTCCGTACCGGCGGTACAAAATCCAGATTATTCACGGACTGAATCATTCCATTCATTCTGTGAACCAGATTCTCATTTCCCTGCCGTACATAATAAAAAAGATCACTTAAGTTTGCAGAAAACTTTTTTCCAAAAAGCTCCTCAAATCCGGAATATTCTTCAAGATTCAGATAAAGAACCGCCCGTTCTTTTGCCAGAATCTGCCCCAACGCAAGCGCAAAGGATGTTTTCAGGCATCTGCCAAGTGGTGAAAAAACACCGATAATGTCCATATTCTTTTTCATTGCCGGAAAATCCACAGGGTTTAATGACTTTTCCTCTCCATAGCAGGCCATTACTTCGCGTATTACATCGGATGAGGACTGGTATTTATACACACTTGAATACTGATCCAGTTCCGGCGGATGTACTCCTTCCGAAAGAATGATAATCTTTCCGATTCCAAGCTCACGTACCTCTCTCTGCATTGCCTTATCCGAAATCAGCAGCAACTCAATATGATTTTCTTTTCCATAGGCAACGAGACTTTCCGCCGTGGTAAATACCTGGATTTCAAAGGGAAGATTTCTTTTCTGGTTCAGATAGTCCATGAAATTAAAAGCATATTCCACTTCCAGATCACAGACTGCAAATATGTTTTTCTTCAATACACACCTCCTGCATAAAGCAACACACTTAAAAATACTGGCACTGTAAAATGAAAATTCTCCGGAAATTCCATTCCTTTTCGGTAATAAGGCCGTATCTCGCCTGTACAGTAAAATTCATTCATATACTGACATAAATAGAGGATTCGCTGGCGGATACCGCCTGTAGAAAGAAGAATTGCCAGAGAGATGAGCGCACCTGCAAGCAGAGAATAAACAATACATTCCACAATTGTCCGGGGTCCCATAATTCCACCCAGAGCACACAGAAGTTTAATGTCTCCGGCACCAAGCATCCGAAGTACAAAAAGAATTCCCAGAAGAATGACCGGAACTGCAGCCCCTGTCAGAAATATAATTCCTCCCTTCGGCCCTTTTTCCATAACCTGGATCACAAGTCCCATAATAAATGAAAACAAAATCCAGCCATTATCTACAGATGCATATTTCAGATCCATCCATACGGCCACTGCTGAAATCACTACAGATAAAAATATACCAAAAGACATACACACCCCTTTCGTATTACAAATATATGTTTATTCAATTAGATAAATGTGGAATTTCCCGCCTGACCTGGCGGTGATCGATACCAGAAGATCTCTGGTGAAACTTATTATAGGATCCTATAAAGCTTTTGTCCAGCATTTTCGTTCGACAAATTCTGACATTCAAGAAGCTATTCGCAATCTCATTGCTGCATTATCTGAATGTAACGAAAAAAACAGTTAGAATAAGATTTCTAACTGCTTCATCTGATAGCCAGTACGGGAATCGAACCCGTGTTTCCGCCGTGAGAGGGCGGCGTCTTAGCCCCTTGACCAACTGGCCATATTCATTTGTTTCTGTCGTTTAAGTTGTTTCCCTCAACCGACTTCGTTAGTATATAACACTTTTTCTCAAAATGCAAGTACTTTTTTTAATTTTTTTTAAAAAATTTCATGTTTTTCATGTTTATTCGTTTTTTACCCATTTTCCGGTATTTCATGCGCTTGACCACCGTGGGTGTAAGTGCTACTATCAAAGCACTAAATGTTACAGAAAGAAGGATTTTTTATGCCCCGTCTCCTGTGTCTTGGCGACAGCATCACAGACTGTGGCCGACTTTTTTCCGCAGATCCGTCTGGAAACGGATATGTGAAGATTCTCTCCGGCCTCCTTCATAATGCCGGCTATGATTTTTCCATGGAAAACAGAGGAATTGATGGTTTTACCCTGGAACGGCTTCTTCAGAACATGGATTCCTGGCTGGAAGCCTCTGATCCGGATATTGTTACTGTGCTGATCGGAATCAACGATATTGGAATCATGATGAACACCCGCCGTTCGTCCGCACAACAGCAGGATTTAATGGAAATATTCGCAGCCCGGTATGAACAGCTTGCCCGAAAGCTCTCCGGCACAGGCTCCCGGAAACGGAAGCTTTTTTTCCTGGAGCCATTTGTTTTCCCATGGCCACGCTGCTACGCTTCCTGGTTCCCCCTTCTTTCTCAGATGTCCGTCCATATCCGAACAATCAGTCAAAAATACGGCGCCGTTTTTGTCCCGCTGCAAGACGATCTGAATCAGAAAGCTTCTCTGCATGGAATGTCAGCCATAACGGAAGACGGCATTCATCTTACCCGGCAGGGACACCGGATTCTGGCTGAAAAACTTTATACATTGATCACATCAGAAAGGTAATATTATGGAAAAAGCAATCAAAAAAATTGAAGATATGTCACTGAACGCATGGCCATCCCATAAAATGGAACTTTATGACGGATGGATTCTCCGTTTTTCCTACTTTTACACTCACAGAACCAACAGTGTGGAACAGTTTGGAACTTCCACCCTCCCATGGCGGGAAAAAATCCCCTACTGCGAGCAGGTCTATAAGCGTCTGGGAACTCCTGCAATCTTCAAGATCAGTCCACTTGTATCCCAGGATTTTGACTACATGCTGGAAAACCGTGGCTATTCCATTCAGCATGTAACCAATGTCATGACTGTAGATCTGGATCAGGCTGTTCTGGATGCCCCTGTCACAGATGTTCTTTTTACCAATGAGATTCCTGATTTCTGGATCCACAGTCTTTTTGACCTGAAAAAAACGACCAATCCAATCCACAGAAGTGTGGTTCCTTCCATGTACCGGGCCATTCTTAAAGAGACGGTCTGCGCTTCCATCACAAAAAACGGTCAGATCATTGCCACTGGGCTTGGAATTCTGGACCGTGACTATATCGGTATCTATGCAATCCATGTACGTGAAGATTACCGCCGCAGAGGATATGCCCGTCAGATCTGCACCGGTCTTCTCAATGAAGGTAAAAAAAGAGGGGCAAGCCACGCCTATCTCCAGGTGGTAAAAAATAATGATTCCGCAGAAAAGCTTTACAGCTCTCTCGGTTTCCAGTATTTTTATACTTACTGGTTCCGCGTACAACCTGTTGGAACACGCTTTCAGTAAATACAGGGATTTTCACAAAATCCCTGTAGAAATCAAAAAATCTTTTTGCTATAATACTTTTAACATGTATAAAATCTTTCCTGCTTTCATATACTGATCCTTATCAATCAATAAGGAGACTGATCCCATGAACGATCCGCAGGAAAAAAACAAAAAAAATCCCTATCACATTAATTACAAAAATTATCTGGATACCAATGCCTGTACTGAATGCACGGGTCTGATCAACCATGGAATAGACAGCCGTGAGCAATGGGAATCCTTCCGCCAGATCTTTGATTTTATGCCGGTACCGGAATCCCAGGACCTTACAGATAAACAGGACTGACCGTTATCCCAGGTCGGAGGACACAAATGAAAAAACTGTCTGCTGCATGTATGATTCTGGGCCTTTCCCTGTTTATGGGCGGCTGCAGCAATGATCAGATCGATGATCACATTATTTCCCTTCAGGATAAAATTTCAAATGCCACATCTTCAGATTCTGCCTCCCAGGAAACATCGGATTCTTCCCAGGAAGAACGTGTTTATATGGATGAAATTACCGGCACACTGCAGAATTTTGACGGCAAAAATCTGACGATTTCCAGCGACGGAGAAACCTATGTCTTTGACGTTTCCAACACAAGGTTGGAATGTAAATACGGCGTTGTGTTCAGTGACCAGGTCAGCATCATTTATCAGGGACAGCTTTCCGGAACCGATATCAGCACTATTTCTCCGATCAAGGTAACTGACAAATATCATAACGAAACCCCACTGGAAAACCGCACCCTGAAGGGAAAAGTAAAAAAACTCACTTCCAACGCACTCGTTATTGTCACAGAAAAAGGAAATACCGTAACTTTTCCCGTCACCGGTGTCAGACAATACTATAAAAAAGGGATCAAAGCCGGCAGGTGGGTTTATGTCCATTTTCGTGGCAAATTCATCAACGAAACCATCGTTGGAGACAAACAGTACGATGGCAGTTTCACAAAAGTAATCAGTGTTTCTGACACCGATCCTCTGAAAGTACCTGCTGCAACCCCCACCCCATCCCCGGAACCGAAGAAAAAAGAACAGCATCTCCGGGCAAAAATTGTAAGTGTCAGCACCAGTACCATGACCATTATCCCTCAGGCCACAGGTTCGGAACTAACTGTTCCACTCACTTCTGTTCCTGTATACTTTAAAGGCGGCATGGCACCTGGTTCTTATGTAAATATTATCTATACCGGTAAATTCAATGGGGAATCCACCAGCGGCATGAAAATCCGCGGAATTACAGGCGAAGATCCGGATACACTTTCTGTCCGCAATATCTCATCCACTGTAACCGGTACAATCCTGGGCACAACCGCCAATACTGTACTGATCCAGACTTATGATGGTGTAAAAATTCTCTGCAGCCGTGAAAATGTACAGGATCTTTCCACCAGTGGAATGGAAAAAGGTGCGGATCTCCGGGTTACCTTTAACCCTGCGAAATCGCGCACCTCCAATATTTATACCTGTATTAAATTCGAAGACCCGTGACGGAAGAGCGTTCGGATTCTTTTTTCCCCCTCTTCCATCCAGGCACACACCTCCGGTGTCTCACCTAAGATGTCAAAAAAAGCTCTGCATTCATCTTCCACACCTTTTCCGTGAAGAACCTTAAATGCACCAGCATCACTGCCAACTGCCACATGCACTTTTTTTCGGAAAGCTTTTTTCAGATTTTCTTCTCCTGTCCGGATAATGGAGGACAGGATCTCATTTTCGAATCTCCCACAGTCCATCAGATTCCGAACTGTCACAAGAGTAGGTACCCACACACTTTTGCTGTCTGCCAGCATGGAGAGGGTTTCTTCATCCATGTAATTGGCATGCTCGATGCTGTCAACACCGGCCTCAACTGCCGCCTGCACCCCATAATTTCCATTGGTATGGCTCATCACTGCAAAACCTTCTTCATGTGCAATATGTACCATTTCTTTCACTTCGGCCGCAGAAAGCGGAGTTCCCGTGATCTTTCCGTGATCCTCAAAATCCAGAAGGCCGGTAGTCATGATCTTGATAAAATCAGCCCCTTCCTCAGCGGCTTCCAGAACTCTGCGGTGATATTCCTTCATATCCGAAAAACTTTTTCCGACAATTTTTCCATAATGCCCTTCTTTATAAATGGCAAAAACCGGCGTGCGGTAATCAATTCCATATTCTGTGGCAAGCTGCGCGGTTCTTCTGGAAACACCATAATGATCTCCTCCATCTCTTACAAAACGGATTCCTCTTTTCTGGTATTCCTCAAGATGGCTTCGGATCAGCACATCCTGTGGCCCGTTTTTCTGTGTCTCAACGGCTTTCCGGTAATCATAGCCATTGAGAAATATATGTGCATGACATTCTCCAAACATTTTCATCACTGCTCAAAAAATCTTCTGATCTCTTCCTCAGTTGCCTGTACAGATCCCTGCACAAAGAATGGCTTTCCGCCTCCCCGTCCGTTTAATTTTGCATTCATCTCTTTTGTAAACTGGCGGAGATCGCCATCTTTTTCACCCATTGCATATTTGTAACTTCCATCTGCATTTCTGGAAAATACCGCACAGCAGCCCTGGCAGGTCTGTGTCACGGCATCTGCAAGTTTTCGCACACTGTCTGCATCCATTTCATCCATAAAGATGAGAACGCTTCCACTTCCTGCATAGCGCTCTGCCTCTTTCTGACACATATCATCCACCATCTGGCCAACCTGACCTTTCAGGCGGAAATTCTCCTCCTGAAGGCGTTCTACTGCCTGCGCGGTCTTGTCCATCTTTGCGGAAAGTTTTACGGAAATCTGATGGTTCTGGTTATTGACCATATTCAGGTAATCCAGCACACGTTTTCCACAGATCATCTCAATACGGACACCCTCACGGAATTTTTCTACGGAAAGAAGCTTCACCATGCCGATTTCTCCGGTATGTGTCACATGAGTTCCACAACATGCACAGATATCCACCCCTGGAAATTCCACGATACGCACCTGGCCGGTAATTTCTTTTTTACTTCGGTAATCAATTTTTTCCAATTCTTCTGCTGTAGGATATAAAATCTTAACCTCCGTATCTTCCCAGATCTTTTCGTTTGTTTTCCGCTCGATCTCGGCAAGCTGTGCCTCATCCAGTGAACCATTCAGATCTACCGTAATAGTATCGCTTCCCATATGGAACCCTACATTATCGTATCCGTAAGCCTCATGGATCAGTCCGCTCACCATATGCTCACCGGAATGCTGCTGCATCAGATCAAATCTTCTTGCCCAGTTGATACGCCCCTGTACTTCGGTTCCGGCTTCCAGCGGTTTATCTGTATAATGAAGAAGTTCTCCGTCTTTTTCGTGAACTTCCTTTACTTTCACATCGCCCAGATATCCGGCATCACTTGGCTGGCCGCCGCCTTCCGGGTAAAAAGCACTCTCATCCAGAATAATATGAAAGCCTTTTTTCTCTTCTCTGCACTCCAGGACTTTGGCTGTGAATTCTTTTTTATATACATCTTCATAATATAAACGTTTGGTCTCTGTCATCTGTCTCATCCTTTCTGCATCTCTGCTTTAACGTTTTATAGTATAGACCAATTTGGGACTCCCTGCTATAAGAATTCCAATTTTTTCAAAAATTGCTTTTAAAAAATGAAGTTTTATCCCTGTCTTACGCGTTATAATAAGTGAACGGGATGAGAAAGGAGCTGATCACATTACACGGGAAGAATATCTGGAATATCTGATACATACATACCAAAATTTAATATTTTCCATTTGTCTGAAATCGGTGGGCAATCCGTTTGACGCCGAAGATCTGACACAGGATGTTTTTCTTTCCGCCTACAAAAATCTCTCCCGTTTTGACGGTACCTACGAAAAAGCCTGGCTCAGCAAGATTGCAATCCGAAAATGCCTGGATCACCTGAAGGCTGCCGGCAGACGTACCATTCCCACAGAGGATACTTATTTTGAGCAGCTCCATGATAAAGAATCCTCCCCTGAAGAGGCCTGCCTGGACAAAGATTTCCAGGATCGGATACGACAGCTTTGTTCTGATCTGAAAAGTCCCTACAGAGAAGTGGCCACCGCTCATTTCTGTGAAGAAAAAACTGCTGCCGAGATTGCAGCTTCACAGAATAAAAATACAAAAACAGTCCAGACGCAGATCTACCGTGCCAGATCCATGCTGAAGGCACTGCTGGAAAGGAGTGATTAGATGCATATACCATCGGATGAATTACAGAAATTCCGGGATGGAGCTATGAATACTGATGAAATGATCCATTTTCTGGAACATATGGAGCAATGCGATTTCTGTCTGGAACAGCTGATTCAGGATGAGGAAACATCTTCTGAACATGCTCCTGCCTATCTTCGGGATGAAATTCTGAAAAAAGCAGCTTCTCCTGAAATTCAAGCTTCCAGAAAAATACATGAAACTGCTTACTGGATGAAGCTTCTCTGCACAGGATTACGTACTGCAGTGGGTATGGGGGTTGCGCTGATCATGCTTTTTTCTGTATCACAGACAGATTTTACATCTCTTCATACTTCATCTGAAACAAAAGCCAGGATATCTTCATCCTTTGACATTGGTTTCAATCTGAGCCAGCTTTCCAGAAAGATAGGTTCCCAGCTCAGTGAAAATTCTCAGAATATCAGTGATAATCTGAGTGATCTTACGAATAAAATTATAAACGGAGGCAAGTAAATATATGAAAAAACAAAAACATGGTTTCTGGGTATTTATCTTTTCCCTGATCCCCGGTGCCGGAGAAATGTACATGGGATTCAAAAAACAGGGAATCAGTATTATGCTGCTGTTCTGGGGAGCAATTGCGCTGGCCTCCATTACCGGCCTTGGATGGCTGGCCATGTTTCTCCCTGTGATATGGTTCTACAGTTTTTTCAATGTCCATAATCTGAAGTCACTGTCAGAAGAAGAATTTTACTCTGTAGATGATAATTACATTCTTCACATGGATCAATTTTCCGGTGATATCGGAAAATTCTTACAAAAACATCGGAATACAACTGCCTGGATCCTGATCCTGTTTGGTATCTGTATCCTGTGGAGTCGTTTCACAAGTCTTCTGTACCTCATTGTACCGTATAATCTGGAAGACTATGTATACAATATCTGCAACAGTCTTCCTCAGATTGCCATTGCTATCGGTATCATTGCTGCAGGTATTTATCTGCTCACTCAACAAAAAAAGAAACTGGAGGAAGAAAAAAATAAAGATGAGCATTACTGGGAACCGTACCGTCCATATCAGCAAATAACTTCCCCGGATGATAATTCAGCAGCTGCAAAAAAAAATCCTGAGGCATTTTCTTCTCAGGACAATATTTCTTCTGAAAATAGTATTCCTTCTGAAAATACTGTCCTTTCCGAAAATAAGAAAGATACCTCTTCCTCTGAATAATCAGTAACTTCAAAAAAAGATCCGAAGTCTTCCGACAACGGATCTTTTTATTTTCATCAGCCTGTATACATAACCCTGGAAAACTGCGGTGACCCTGCATATCCCTGTGATTCCTTAAATGTTACGGCTTTGATCCAGCCTGTTTTGGAACCATTTTTTACACGGATATACATCTTATTCCCAGCGGTCCAGAAATTCAGAATTTTCACGCCAGTATTCTTGCGGATCACAAATGCTTTACTTCCGGAAGTGGGAGTTGTGTACGCCTGTATGTTCTTTGCTGCTACAAAAAGTCCTGTTCTCTTGTTAGCAGCATTAAGTTTTGTATATTTTCCGTAATTGGATGTACGAAGTAATGTTCCTTTCTGATATTTGTACGTAAATTCTGTTGTACAATATCCAAGAGAATATGACATAGCCTCCGTTCTTACACGAATTGTATTACCACTCAGGTAAATTTTCGCTTCATTTACCGGTCGTCCATATGTTTCATTAATGAAATTTACAACCTGAACGATTTTTCCGTTACGGTACTGATAAAGTCCGTGGAATACACTGATATCATTATCCGTACCACCTCTCAGACACAGGAAAGGGTTTCCATTAGATAATGTAATAATACGAATGGACATATCCATAAAAGTTTTATTTATTGCACAGACTTTTGTATTATTCACATAAATATCTGCACCGTTCCAGCACCCATCGTACTGACTTTTTTTCCGGACAACCTTAATCCTGTCTTTCTTTCCATCGCCGGTGATATCATATCTCGTCCAGGTTTTTCCCGGCTGAATTGTATACATCCTGGGTACTGCCGCCTGCACTGGCAGTACGGAAAAGATCATGAGACCCATAAGAAAAATACAGATGCCCAGTAACTTTTTCGCTCTTCCTTTCTTCATTTTTCTCCTCCTTTTTCTTTGCATACTCCGGCTTTTTTATATCAGTATAATAAAAAAGCACCTTTTGAATATTATCTGTACAAAGCAATTGTTCTCATTCCGCTCTGTCACATGATCATAAACGTAACCAACTTATGATCTACGTTCATTTTACTATTCAACAGGTGCTTTCTGTAATATATTTTTTACTGCTTATGTGTTACTTTAAGACGTGTCATCGCTCTCGCAAGAGCCATCTGGTTCATATGATACTCCTGGATGCTCTGCTTCTGACGAAGCTGCTCTTCTGCACGCTCCTTGGCTTCCTGGGCACGGCGGATATCAATCTCCTCCGGGCTCTCTACGCTGAGGCAGAACAGCTTGGCACGGTTATTGATCATCTCAACAAAACCGCTGCTCACTGCAAAAATATGCTCATTGCCCTCTGCATCCGCAAAACGCATTTCACCAGGAATGATAGCTTCTACGACATTTGCATGATGAGCAAGAAATCCACGCTCACCATCCACTGCCGGAATAATGAGCTTCTGAGCACGTCCTGCATAAGCCAGTTTATTGCTGGCATAAATCTCCAGGCCAAATGTCTCACTCATAGCCGCTCCTTACTGCCGGTTCTCCTCGGCTTTTGCTTTTGCAATTACGTCATCAATAGTTCCAACATTAAAGAATGCATTCTCAGGATAGTCATCCATCTCACCGTCGATGATTGCCTTAAATCCACGGATTGTCTCTTTCAGCGGTACATATTTACCTTTGATACCGGTGAAGTTCTCAGCTACATGGAATGGCTGGGAAAGGAATTTCTGGATCTTTCTTGCACGGAATACAGTCTGCTTATCTTCCTCTGAGAGCTCTTCCATACCAAGAATAGCAATGATGTCCTGCAGCTCTTTATATTTCTGAAGAATCTCCTGTACTCTACGTGCTACTTCGTAATGTTCCTCACCGACAATATCTGCCTCCAAGATACGGGAAGTAGACTCAAGTGGATCTACAGCCGGATAAATACCCTGCTCAACGATCTTACGGGAAAGAACGGTTGTTGCATCCAGATGGGCGAATGTTGTTGCCGGAGCCGGGTCAGTTAAGTCATCGGCCGGTACATATACAGCCTGTACAGATGTAACAGATCCTTCCTTGGTGGATGCGATTCGTTCCTGAAGCTCACCCATCTCAGTTGCCAGTGTAGGCTGATATCCTACTGCGGACGGCATACGTCCAAGCAGAGCGGAAACCTCAGATCCTGCCTGTACAAAACGGAAGATATTATCAATGAAAAGAAGTACGTCTCTGTGCTCCTGATCACGGAAATACTCTGCCATGGTAAGTCCTGTCTCAGCAACACGCATACGTGCTCCTGGCGGCTCGTTCATCTGTCCGAACACTAAGGCTGTCTTCTCGAGAACGCCTGATTCTTTCATTTCGCTCCAAAGGTCATTACCTTCACGGGAACGCTCTCCAACACCGGTGAAAATGGAATATCCACCATGCTCGGTAGCAATATTCTGGATCAGCTCCTGAATAAGGACTGTCTTACCAACACCAGCACCACCGAACAGACCGATCTTACCACCTTTGGCATATGGGGCAAGAAGGTCGATGACCTTGATACCTGTCTCCAGGATCTCTACAGCCGGTTTCTGCTCTTCAAATGAAGGCGGATCACGATGGATGACCCAATGCTCTTCACCGTCCAGGGAATCACCGCCATCTACGGTATCTCCAAGAACGTTGAACAGACGACCAAGTGTTTTATCTCCAACCGGAACCTTGATACCGCTTCCGGTAGCTGTTACTTCTCTGTCTCGCTGCAGGCCCTCGCTGGCTCCCAGCATAATGCAGCGTACGATATTATTTCCAAGGTGCTGGGACACCTCCATAACGCATCTTTTACCGTTGTTCTCGACTTCAAGGGCATCCTTGATATCCGGAAGCTGTCCGTCTTCAAAAACAACGTCTACAACAGGTCCCATAACCTGTACGATCTTACCTTTATTCATAGTCATCACTTCCTTTTTTGTGCTTTAGCACCGCTGATAACCTCTGTGATCTCCTGGGTGATCGCAGCCTGACGTGCACGATTATACTGAATGGAAAGATCCTTCAGCATCGCCTTCGCACTATCTGTAGAGGACTGCATTGCTGTCATTCTCGCACTGTTCTCACTGGCATATGCCTCTACAAGACATCCATAGATCACACCTGTAAGGTAGTTTGGGATCATAGTATCCAGAAGCACATCTGCAGACGGAGATAACACGATCTCCTCCTGATAAATATCTGCCGGGATCTGACCCACCTTAAAATCAGCCTTTTTCAGCGGTAAAAGCTGCATATTCACATTTTCCATTGCCATCGCATTCAGCATCTGTGTATAGACAATGTGAATTTCATCCAGCTCTCTTTCAAGAAATGCCCGTACGATTTCTTCCGTGATAAGGCGTGCTCTGTGCATAGTCGGCTTCTGCACGGTATAATGAAAACTGCCGTCCATATCCACATCTCTCTTGCCGAAATACTGACGCCCTACCATACCAAGGACATACAGCTTGTGATGTCCCGGTACCTCTTCCATGAAATCTTCTGTCATTTTCTGTACATTGTGATTGTATGCACCGGCCATACCTTTATCGCCTGTAATAACGATGGTTCCCACTTTTCTCTCATTCTTCGGAACAAGATGACGTTCACTGAAGAACGGATGCTGGATGTCCGGCATATGGCGGAGGATTCTGGCGATAGCAGCCTGCATATTATAGAAATATGGCTCTGTATCCTGCAGGATTTTTTTCGCCTTCTGCATCTTGGAAGAAGAAATCATGTACATCGCATTGGTGATCTTCATGGTGTCCTGAATGCTTTTCATACGAGTCTGTATTTCTTTTGCATTTGCCATATTAACACCTACCTGCTCTTATCTCTGAATTCTTCTGCCGCCTTTATGATTTTCTCTACAAGCTCATCGGAGAGCTGTTTTGTAGTTTCGATCTCTTTGCCGATCTCAGGATATACATTATCAAAGTACTCCAGAAGATCTTTCTGATATTTCTTGATTTCTTTCTTTTCTACGTCAACCATCAGCTTGTGAGTCGCAACACAAAGAGTAATTACCTGCTGATGAAGACTTAACGGACTGCAAAGTGGCTGTTTCAGAAGCTCCATCAGACAACTTCCGTATTTCAGCTGTGCGGTTGTAGCCTCATCCAGATCAGAACTGAACTGGGTGAACACTTCCATCTCTCTGTACTGTGCCAGGTCGATACGTACACTACCGGAAGCTTTCTTCATAGCCTTGGTCTGTGCCGCTCCACCAACACGGGATACGGAAAGACCAACGTTAACTGCCGGACGCATACCTGAGAAGAACAGATCACTCTCCAGGAAAATCTGACCATCTGTGATAGAAATTACGTTGGTAGGAATATATGCAGATACATCACCGGCCTGAGTCTCAATGATCGGAAGTGCTGTGATAGATCCGCCACCTGCTGCTTCACTCAGACGGCTGGAACGCTCCAGAAGTCTGGAATGAAGATAGAATACGTCACCAGGATAAGCCTCACGTCCCGGAGAACGCTCAAGCAGAAGTGACAGTGCACGGTATGCCACCGCATGTTTGGAAAGGTCATCATATACGATCAGTACATCTTTACCCTGATACATGAAGTACTCTGCAAGAGCTGTACCAGCGTAAGGAGCAATATACTGAAGTGGTGCACAGTCACTGGCTGTTGCGGAAAATACCGTTGTATATTCCATTGCACCATATTTTTCAAGATTGGAAACTACCTTTGCAACGGTAGAAGCTTTCTGTCCGATAGCAACGTAGATACAGATTACATCTTTACCTTTCTGGTTGATAATTGTATCTGTTGCGATGGAAGTTTTACCTGTCTGTCTGTCGCCGATGATCAACTCTCGCTGTCCACGGCCGATTGGGAACATGGAATCAATGGAAAGAATTCCTGTTTCCAGAGGTACAGTTACAGATTTACGGTCAATGATTCCAGGAGCCGGGTTCTCGATCGGGCGGTATTCCTCTGCCTTGATCTCTCCCTTTCCATCAATAGGCTCACCAAGTGCGTTCACGATTCTTCCGATAAATTTATCACCTACCGGAATACCTGCCTGTTTGCCAGTTCTGGCAACCTTGGTTCCTTCCTTGATACCTGTATCCTTTCCGAAAAGAATACATCCCATGCTGTTGGCACGGACATCCTGTACCATACCTTTCAGACCATTTTCGAAAGTTACAACCTCACCGTACATGGCATGATCAATGCCATAAACAGTTGCGATACCATCTCCCACGGAGATGACGGTGCCTACTTCCTGGTCCTTGCTGATTTCGTCATAGTTCTTTATTTCTTCCTTGAGAATCGAAATGATTTCATCTGGATTTATTGCACTCAATTCAATTTCACCTCCGGGTTAATTTCTGTTTCAATTTCTTATAACGTCCGATGAGGCTCCAGTCGTACTCACGATCTCCTGCCCGGAGAACAAATCCTCCTACAAGGCTCTTATCCTCTGTAAGGGTAAGTTCTACTTCTCTGGCAGAAAACTGGTTACGGAGAAACTCCTTCATCTTATCTTCCTGCACTTCGGTAGGACGTGTTACATAAAGAAGCTCTGCCTTCAGAATTCCTTTCTGTTCCCGGCTGTAAGCATCATAAGCTTCGATGATCTCTTGGATCCTGTCAACTTTCTGATACCTGCACGTTACTTTAAGAAAATTCTTCATTTCCTGCGGAAAAACCCGCTCTATTACCTGTTCTTTTTCTTTGAGGGAAACCAGGGGATTTTCAAGCATTTTTCCTATTTCAGGAGTATTCTTAAAAATCTTTCCTGTTTCGCAGATTGCCTCCTCCGGGACAGAAAGACCGTATAATGCTTTTGCATAATTAATGGACGTCTCTGTCATGAGGATCACCTGCTCCTTCTAAAAACTGGTCATATAGGGACATATCCTGTGCTTCGTCGTTCTTTTTTCCCATGATTCTGGATGCTGCATCCATAGCCAGCTCGGCAACCTTGCCTTCCATCGCTTTCATAGCAGCCTCCTGCTCAGTGCTGATATCTCTTCTTGCTTTCTCAAGAATCTGACCAGCCTGATCATTGGCTCTCTTCACGATGCTGTCTGCCTGTACTTTTGCCTCGTCCTTAGCCTGCTCTACAATACTGAAGGATTCTTCCTTCGCAGATTTCAGTGCATCCTCATACTGTCCTTTCAGCTGGTTTGCTTCAGCGGTTGTCTTCTCAGCTGAAGCAAACTGTTCGTCGATCATGGCTTTTCTCTTTTCCATGACAGCAATGATCGGTCCGAAAAGGAACTTCTTCATTAAAAGATAAAGAACGATCAGGTTTATAATAGTAAAGACAAGGTTGATATCAATTTTAATCACCTGGTCCACCTGCCTCTCTTAATCCTGAATTTATTGTCTCGTCTTTACCTATTAGCCAAGCATGATGATGATCAGAAGACCGATTACGAAACCGTAAATAGCTGTTGCCTCTGCAAGAGCACATCCAAGAAGAAGTGCTTTACTGATCTTGCTCTCTGCCTCCGGCTGTCTTGCGATAGCTTCTACTGCTTTGGATGTTGCGAGACCGATACCAATACCTGCTCCGATACCTGTAAGAACTGCGATAGCTGCACCAATTGCGATTAACATAGTTTTTTCCTCCTGTAAAATACAATTTTTTTCATTTTTGAATCAAGCGGATGTTCCGCTTCACTACTCAACTGCTTCCTTGATAAACAAGGATGTTAAGAATACAAATACATATGCCTGTATGAATCCGTCGAAGAAATCAAAATACAGACTGAATGGTATGGGAAGAATAGCCGGACAAACAAACTCCAGCAGTTTCATAACTACGAAACTTCCCAGAACATTACCAAACAACCGCATGCAGAGAGATGTAGGTCTGATCGCGATTTCCAGAATATTGATCGGAAGCATGATCGGAACCGGCTCCGCAAAGCTTTTCAGGAAACCTTTCAGTCCCTTTTTGTGAAAGCCTGCATATTCGATCAGAATAATGCTCATCAGCGCCAGCGCAATGGTCACGTTCATGTCCTTCGTTGGTGGTGTAAAACCAAATACGCCTGCGATATTGGCTATTCCGATGTAAATTACGGTTGACATCAAATAAGGCACATACTGTTTGCCTTCTTCTCCAAGGATACCCATGAAGAAATCCTGAAGAAAACTTACCCCGGTCTCCAGAAGCAGCTGCTTCTTACCCGGATTTTCCACACTGAGATTCCGAACTAAGATCAGAGACAGAATCACAAGAACCGCCATGATGACCCATGTGACTACCACACATTCTGCAATTGGTATTCCACCAAACACCGGAATGGTAAAGGCTGTCTTGCTGTTTAGCTCTTCTGCCAGTGTACTTGATAAATCTCCCGTTTTTCTCCCTCCTTTTCTCTTGGCGCTGATCGCATCTTTTTATAATTGGTATGACCACGCCTTGTAGTTGACTTTATTTTACTCCGCATTTCCAGAATGTCAATATTATTTTTGCCCGTTTTGCATAAAAATGTATCTGTTTTTTGTGCAAAATAGACAATTTATTTTGACTGATCCTCATCCGGCTTCCTGCGTACGGAAACTTCTCCATAGGAAAGCAGGGTTTCTGAACCATCCTGTTCTCTTACAACAAGCCTTCCATCCGGTGCTATAGCCTCGGCATAAGCCTCCCTTGTGCGCGCTCCGTCTGCGATCACGATCATATTTCCAGGAATGATATTATTTTCTGTATATTCTCTGGAAAGTCCCGGAGTTTCTACTTCCATAAGAAGCTGATTGGCAATCTCCGCCACAAGAATACTGCAGTTTACGTGTTCTGCAGCCTCCCTGCTTCCAAACAGTGCACCTGCCGTTTCCTGTATCTCTTCCGGAAATCCGTCTTCCGGTACATACAGATTCAATCCGATTCCAACAACCGCAAACTCGATGTTTCCACTTTCAAAGTCTGTAACAGCCTCAGTCAGTATTCCACACACTTTCCTGTCGTGAAGATACAGGTCATTGACCCACTTGATCCCAAGGTCAATCCTGCAGATTTTCTTCACAGCACGGCACACTGCAGTTGCTGCCGCTGTCGTGATCAGAAGGCCTTCCTTCAGAGTCCGGTCTGGTCTTAGAACGATACTCATATAAAGTCCTGCATTTTCAGGGGAATAAAAACTTCTGCCTCTGCGGCCTCTTCCGCTTTTCTGCCTGCGCGCCAGTATCAGTGCGCCATGGCCTGCTTCTCCTGAAAATGCAGCCTCCTTGGCTGCACGGTTTGTAGAATCCAGTTCTCTGTATATTTTTACAGGGACATCCGGATGATCGAGGTAAAGCCGTATTCCTTCTTCTGATAAACGGCTGCCGCCTCGAAGTACATAACCTTTGTTTGGTCCCGCTTCTATGGTATATCCCTCTTCCCGAAGGGATTTCACAGCTTTCCAGATGGCTGCTCTTGTGCAGTTCAGTTCTGCCGCTGCCGCTTCTCCGGATATCAGTTCATTCTCGTGCTGCTCCAGAAGCTTCAGCATTCTTGCTTTTACAGTCATATCTTCACCGTCCATAATCTGCCTGAAATGGCAAAATTTGTTCCCTTCCAAGAGACGAAAGCATTATAGCACTTAAACATCGCGATGTCTATTATCTTTTTTACATATGCTGTCTATATTATTTTTATATTTCAGATATGTTTATTATATAATTTTTCTCATTTTTGTCTGTTTTCATTAATTTTTTTGGGAATTATTTCTGCAGAAAACGTACAGATTCAGGAATAAATCTTCCTGAATCTGTAGTATACGCAGATTTTCTTTGGTATAGATTTATCATTTGTAATTAGAAAGACTTTTCTCAAGAAATTCCCGGTACCTGCCGCGTACATCATCTGGTGACGCGATTACCGCATCCGGGCCAAGACTGGCTATCCAGCCAAAAAACTGATCACTGACGTTTACACGGACCAGCGTTTTGAAATGTTCATGATCCTTCCTCTGGATCATAATGTCCCTGCCAAACCGGTCCAGTACAACTCCGACCAGACGGTTATGCGCTTCCAGACATATGGTTTCTTCTTTACCGCCAAACATCCCAAAGGTTCTGGATGTCAGCTCTCCCGCATCATAATTCTCAAAAAGCTCCCTGCCGCTGCGGGCTGCCTCCTCAAGGCGGATCTGCATGATCTTGTCTACCCGGTAGTGCTTCACTCTGCCACACTTCTCATCACAGGCGACCAGATAATAATTCTCATTCTGCCACACAAGTCCCCAGGGACTGACACGGTACCGTTCTCCATTCTTCTTCAGCCGCAGCTCCTTCTCCACTGTCCATTCGCAGTACTGAAACGAAATCTGCCGATCCTCGGTAAGTGCTCTCTGAATCTCATCAATACTGTAATACACACTCTCATTCATAGTCCGCACACGGTTCTGCACAAAAACCTGGCGACGCAGCTGTCTGGCCTCATGGACACTCGCAAGGCTCTCCAGCTTCCCGATCAGCTGGCGGGACTTCCCACTGGTAATAAATCTGGACGACTGTACCGCATCTACCAGAAGTTTCAGTTCCGGAAGCTCAAATTTCCGGCTGGCCAGATAAAAACCTGCCGGCTGTTCTCTGCGGTTGAGAATGTCCATTCCAAAATTCCGTAATGTTTCAATGTCATCGTATACGGTTTTGCGCTCTGCGCTGATTCCCAGGCTGTTCAGATAAATGATCAGTTCCTTCACAGACATCGGATGTTCTTCATCTGTCCGTTCCAGAAAAACACGCATCAGATATAAAATTTTTATTTTCTGGTTAAAAACCCTGGGCATTCCGACTCCTCCGTTCTATTTATCTGTCAGTGAGGCAACCACTGCAAAGTATAATACCATGAATGCGAGCACAACAGCAATGATATCCGCTCCCTTAAAATCAAAATTAAGGATCATCGCGCCACCGATCATGATCTCTATTGTCAGAAGTGCTCCCAGAATCATAGCCATTCCGGAAGAAAGCTTCTGCTTCCCGGTGTGTCTGTGCTCTGTCTCCACGTATCTTCCCTCTGCCAGTGCAACCTTCCTGCTGTTCTCTGTATTCCACATAAGATCCATCCTCCCTGTTATATGTTCATTCACGATTTATCGAACATATTTTCCAAACATATTTTCTGTATGTTGGTATTATAGCGCATTATAAGTCCGATAAAACGGTATAAACATGATTTTTCCGAACATTTGTTTATTTTGCACAAAAATATGTTCGATTTTACAGCAAGAAAAAAGTCTGCCAATAACAGCAGACCTTTCATACACATTTCTTTTCTATGGAAGCAGGATTACATCATTCCGGCAAATACCGATGCGCCTACAACAGTAAGCAAACCGGCCACTGCAATAGCAAGACTGCTCATAGCACCTTCCACAGGACCAAGCTCCATGGCTTTGGCTGTTCCGATGGCATGGGCGGAAGTCCCAAGTCCAAGTCCTCTTGCGATCGGCTCCTCGATCTTTGCAATCTTATACACAACCTCTGCGATCATATTTCCAAGAACTCCTGTGATAATGATCACGGCAACTGTGATCGTCACAATGCCGCCAAGTTCCTCGGAAACACCCATTCCGATAGCTGTTGTGATGGACTTCGGGAGCATAGTGACATATTCCTGATGGTTGAAACCAAACAGTTTGGACATAAGCAGAATACTGCAAAGTCCTGCCAGGGTTCCGGAAATAATTCCGGCTGCTACTGCCTTGAGATTCTTTTTCAGCAGATGGATCTGCTCATAAAGAGGTACTGCCAGGCATACGGTTGCCGGTGTCAGAAGATAACTGATGTATTTTCCACCTTCGTTATAATCATTGTAATCAATGTGGAATATCAGAAGAACACCAATGACACAGATGATTGAAATCAAAAGGGGATTGAAAATCGCCATTTTAAATTTCTTTTTCAGGATAAGACCAATCTCATAGGCAATCAGACTTATCATCGCTCCGAAAAATGCGGAGTTTTTTATGAATTCCATCATTTTTCAGTTCCTCTCTTTCCTTTTCGGATTACTCCCTGTGTCACTTTTCCTGTTACGACCATTACAACCACCGTGCTGATAAACGTCATGATGAGAACCGGTACACAGATCGGTTTCAGAGAACTCCAGGCTGTAATCAGCCCCGCACCTGCCGGCACAAACATCACCGGCATAATCTCAACCAGAAAATCTGCCGCACCTTTTACCTGATCCAGTTTCAGAATACCTGTGAGCAGTGCCACCAGCATAATCACCAGACCATAAACACTGGCCGGTACCGGAAGCGGGAGAAAAGTTTTCAGTAATTCTCCAATGACGGAAATCAGCAGGATGATGCTGAACTGCTGCACGTACTTCATGTTACATCCCTCCTGATTCATTTCAAACGGACATTGCAAAAGTGGTCTTACCACTTTTTGTTTTAAACGTTTTCTTATTATACGCTCCAAATCTTAAATTACAAGGATTGTTTCCCATAAAGTACAAAAAAGCTACAGTATAATCTTTTCTATCTGATACTGTCCGTCCTCCACGGTCATTACCGCCATAGTGACCTCTCCTCCAAAACGACTTCTTCCACAGCTTCCCGGATTCAGCCACAGACGGCCATCTACGTACTTTTCAAAGTACTTATGGGTGTGCCCGAAAATTACAACCTGCGTGTCTCCCAGATCCCATGCCACATCTTTTTTGTTATGAACCATAAAAAATTTCACTCCGGCGATGGTAAAGCTTAAACTGGTACGCAGGTTTTCTGCCCAGTCTTTGTCATTATTTCCACGAACCACATAAAGGTTTCCCATAGAACGCAGCACGTCCAGAATCTCATCCTTATTCACATCTCCCGCATGAAGAATGTATTTACAGTCTTTCAAAATTTCCAGCACCTCCGGGCGCAGAAGGCCATGGGTATCTGAGATAATCCCAATTTTTTCTTTCATATCTTCCTCCGTCAGAATAATTCTATCTTTCCATACTCTCCGTCAAATCCTGGTTTCCGTATAACTTCTCCGGCACGAAGGCGACGAATTCCCTCCGCCAGGGAAGCCCCGCCCACAGTCCGGATATCTTCACAGGGTACCTTACGCAGAATTTCAAATTCGGCACCCAGTTTTCCAAGAAGCATTTCATACTGTCCATGAACTTTTTTGCTTGCTGTGGAAAATCCCACACAGGCGGAAATCACCTCCGGTAAAGGCACAAGGCTTTCATAGGGTCGTCCACTTTCCGGCATGGCAGCCGCACCTTCATCTCTGTCCGAAAGCTGCAGAATTCTGTGATCCACTCCCATGGTCAGTTTCTTTCCACAGACCGGACAGATTCCATTATATTTTTCGGCTTCCCGTGGACTTAAACAGACACCACATTTTCTGTGTCCGTCGTAATGATACTTTCCTTCCTCCGGAAAAAACTCAATAGTTCCCTCAAGCCCTTCCCCCTTCTGGACAGCATTCCACAGACCTTCGTAAGAAAGTTCCATATCCAGAAGATCTGCCTCTCTTCCCAGTTTGGATGGTGAATGGGCATCTGAATGAGATACCAGCTGATAACCGTCCAGTGCCGAAATCTGCCAGTTCATCACCGGATCTGAAGATAATCCCGTCTCCAGCGCATGAATATACGGTGTCAGATCCCCGAAGCACTCTTCTATGGTATCAAAACCGGATTTTGCCCCGAACAGAGAAAAATGTGGCGTCCAGATATGCGCCGGAATATACATGCCTTCCTCACTGACTTCCAGCATGATTTCCAGAAGATCGTGGCAGGGCAGCCCCAGAATAGGCCGGCCATCGGAATGGATATTTCCGATTTTTTCAAGCCTTGCGGCAAAAGCATCTGCTTCATGGAATCCGGGAAGCAGGATCAGGCTGTGTACCTTTCTGGTTTTTCCGTCTTTTTTATAGATAGAACTGATTTCTCCTGACAACACAAATCTGGGGACGTTTCCCGGATACTGCAAGGCTTCGGGGAGAACATACTCCTCTTTCAGCCGAAAGAGGCCCTGCTCCGCCGGAATCAGCTTTTCTTTTAATTCCTGCCTCCAGAGCGGATGTGTCATATCTCCTGTTCCAATCAGTGTAATTCCCTTTTTTCTGGCCCAGAGATCCAACATCTCCATCGTCCCGTCTTTACTTGTTGCCATGGAAAATCTGGAATGAATGTGTAAATCTGCAATCTGCTTCAAAATTTTTCCTCCTGTAGTAAAGCATTCCTACCTGTATTATAATTTCCCACCGGCGGCATGTACATCCTGTTTTCCATTTTCCTGTTATGAAATAATTCCCATAAAAAAAGAATCCCCTCAAAAGGGATTCTCTTTTTCTTCAAAAACTGCCTTGATTTCCTCTGCCACTTCCTGAAGTTTCTGAGCACGGTGTCCCAGAATACGGACAGCCAGATCTCCGTGGACCAGCTGCGTCACGCCACCGTCACATTCTTTCTCAGCTTCCAGAATTTCCCAGATTTTCTCCTGCATATTGCCTGCCGGCCCACTTAAGAATATGTTTGCCATGTGCGTGCAGCCCTCATACATTCCCAGTCCTTTCATATCCATTTCATCCGGCACATAACGTGTGTTATCCCTGTAAATCAGCCGGTTTCCCCGTCGGATATTCACTCTGGACGAAAATTTCCGATATCGGAACTGCTCATCAGATGCTTTTCTTCCGCAGGAAATAATTTCCAGCAGAAACAACCTGGCACTTTCGTCTGCCAGATCAATTTCCATAGTACTGTCAAAAGCGGACTGGGCATAAGGAATCACAGGCTGTGGATAATAATAAAAAACCGCATTTTTCTCCACCTGAGCCTTTACGTGACGGACAGCCTCTCCTTCTTTCATCTTATGAACCTTATCAAAAGACTGGGACAAAAATTCCAGTTCTGTACCTTCCGCCACAGAAAAGTCAAACTCCTGTCTGTCTCCTTCCATAATCCCCGCAGAAGCACACAATGGCATTACCGAGATTCCTCCGTTTTTCTTTGGAAAGGGATTCATAATCTTATAAGGTGCAGTAAAAGCAACATCTTCTATTATCGTCTTTCCATTTCTTAATCCGGTACGCAGAGAAAGCCTGGAAAGTTTTCCAAATTTATTCTCAGACAAAAATTATCCCGCCTTTCTTACAGACCTTCCAGCAGTACATTCTTTTTGATCCATTCCACAGCCGTATCCACGTTCTCATCTCCGCGGATATTGGTAAACACAAAAGGTCTTTCCCCTCTCATTTTTCTGGAATCCCGTTCCATAACTTCAAGACTTGCACCAACATAAGGTGCAAGATCAATCTTGTTAATCACCAGAAGATCTGATCTGGTAATACCCGGTCCTCCTTTTCTCGGAATCTTATCTCCTTCTGCCACATCAATAACAAAAATCGTCGCATCGACAAGCTCCGGGCTGAACGTTGCAGAAAGATTGTCTCCACCACTCTCAATAAAGAGCAGCTGAATGTCAGGAAAGCGTTCCATCATTTCATCCACAGCCTCAAGATTCATGGATGCATCCTCACGGATGGCAGTATGAGGGCATCCTCCGGTTTCAACACCGATGATACGTTCTACCGGAAGTACACTGTTTTTTGCAAGAAACTGGGCATCCTCCTTGGTGTAGATATCGTTTGTAATAACACCAATGCTGTAGTCCTTTGCCATTTTTCTGGATAAGGCTTCAATCAACGCTGTTTTTCCGGAACCAACCGGTCCGGCAACACCGATTTTTACATATGACATAAAAAAATCTCCTCTCTGTTTACGACATATAAAGTCTGGAGTAAAGCTTCTCATGCTGAATTCCACGAATATCAAATCCAGGTGCGGACAGGCAGAGATCGTCCTCCGTACAGTCCATAATATAGGACAGTATTTCTTCGAATTCCTCATAGCACCCGCAGAGAAGTGTCTGTCCCGCACTCTGACTCAACGGGATAGTCTTTACACAGTTGGTCACCATTGCAGATGTCTGGGCATAAAGATAGTGATAAAGAGTCTCTTCCTCTTCAATACCAAGAGCGGCACAAAATACCCCATATGCACAGCAGTGGCTTACCGGTTTTCCCTTTCGGGTTTCCAGATATTTTTCAAAAACTTCTCTCTTTTCCATAGGAATTTTTTCCTGTGGAAGTTTGCAGACCGTCTTCGTAAAGCGGGAACCCATTTTTCTGGATGCTTCTCTCTGTTCCATGGGAATTCTGGATGCACCCAGAATTTCTTCCAGTGTATCCAGCGCATCCACATCTTCTTTCAGTGCATACTCATAGGCCAGTCTTACCCCCAGAAGATCTGTGCAGGCCAGATTCAGTTTCAGTTTTTTGCTGATATATTCTGCCGCCGTTTTTTCATCATGAACCCTTCCCTGCTGAATATACGTCTCCAGTCCCTGGGAATGGGAATAACCTCCGATTGGAAAAAGAGCATCATTTACCTGCAGAAGAAAAAAACGGCGGATTTCTTTCTTTTTATCCATACAGATTCCTCAATGATGATGATTGTGGACAGCTGCTGAGATTCTCCGGTCAAAGTCCAGTTTCACAGTCTTTTTCTCTGCTTTTACACCATGAATCTTTTCCAGCATAACCATCATCGGTTCATTATAGATTGTAATAAATGTGTTTTCCTGGTCTCCCCAGAAAAGCGGTGCATGGCGGTTTCCGATCTCATAGCAGACTTTTGCCACATATTTTTCATGTCCCGGTTCCAGAGATACTTCGATTACCTCACAGGGCGGTGTATTCACAGCAATTATCGCTCCATCCTCTTCACCGATCACATCATCCTGAAAAAGTCCTCTTGTAAGCACGGAATCATCCAGGCGAATCCCTATTTCACGGTCTTTGTCCGTAATCTTTCTGTGAATTTTCTTGAACGCTTCATGCCACTCAATATCCACATATTCCACCGTTTTTCCGGTCAGATCAAAATCCTTTAATTTTCCCAGAATTTTTTCACAAAGCATATATTTTCTCCTCTGTTTTTACCATACTCCAAGAAGCATCATTACGCCCGGTATCCAGGCTGTAACCACTCCTTCAAACACCTGAAGCCCCGGAACAAATTTTCCAAGTTTTTTGCCCATGATGTCCTCCACAAAGGCTGTTCCCCAGAGAATTGCCCAGAGATACCAGATTCCTGCCCACCGGAGATCCGGTGTAATTCCAAGAACCTCGCTGCCCAAAAATCCCTCAATGGTTCCAAATACAACTGCATTGACAGCTACAAATGTGGAAAACCAGGCAAAAGGAACCGGATTCAGTTTCAGAATTTTTGAAAAAGCGACAAACAGGTAGGTAAAGCAGAACAGAAGTCCTGTTCCCGCCGCATAGTAATTTCCCTGTACAAGGTTTACAAAGTTAATAAACAGAGACAGTCCGCCTGTAAAAATATTCATAACTGCGGCGGATTTTCCATCTACATTATATAAGGTACACATTCCATTATTGATCAGAACAATTCCTACAAATAAAAGGCATACTCCTAACATCTGTTTTCCTCCCTATGGTAAAGTCTGTCCGTCCGGAAACAGTCCCCGGAGCCCCTTAAGCGTCCCGGGAGACTGCGGTCCGAACGAATATTATCTGCTGTGTCTTTTAGAACAGATTGTAGAGCTGTGTAAGCGGAAGTTTCTCAGCAGGTTTGGATGTAATGGCCTCGCCGTCTACCGTTACTTCATAAGTTTCAGGATCTACGGTAATTTCCGGTGTACGGTTGTTGAATACCATATCCTTCTTGGCAATGTTTCTGCATCCTTTTACAGGCACAACCGTTTTTTCCAGGCCATAAGACTCCTTAATACCCGCCTCATATGCAGCCTGAGAAACAAAAGTAAGGCATGCCTCATTTTTTGCTTTTCCATGAGCAGCAAACATTGGCTGGTACATAACCGGCTGTGTAGTTGGAATGGACGCATTGGCATCGCCCATCTTGGAAGCGATGATCATTCCGCCTTTGATGATGATATCCGGTTTTACACCGAAAAATGCAGGATTCCACAGAACAAGATCTGCAAGTTTTCCTTCCTCAACAGATCCTACATAACTGGAAATTCCATGCGTAATGGCTGGATTGATGGTATATTTGGCAATATAGCGTTTTACACGGAAATTGTCATTTCCTTTTCCTTCGTCTTCCGGAAGGGCACCACGCTCATCTTTCATTTTGCTGGCTGTCTGCCAGGTACGTGTGATAACTTCTCCTACACGTCCCATAGCCTGGGAATCGGAACTCATCATACTGAAAATTCCCATGTCATGAAGAACATCCTCGGCAGCAATGGTTTCAGGACGGATACGGGAGTCTGCAAAAGCCACGTCCTCCGGAATTTTTTTGTCCAGATGATGGCATACCATCAACATATCCAGATGCTCGTCCAGTGTATTTACTGTATACGGCATAGTCGGGTTTGTAGAAGATGGCAAAACATTTCCTGCTGCTGCAGCACGGATGATATCCGGCGCATGTCCGCCACCGGCACCCTCTGTATGGTAAGTATGGATGGTTCTTCCACCGATGGCAGCAAGGGTATCCTCCACACATCCCCCCTCATTTAAGGTATCTGTATGAATGGCAACCTGCACGTCATACTCATCCGCAACATTCAGGCAGTGATCAATCACTGCCGGCGTTGCACCCCAGTCCTCATGGATCTTCATTCCCATGGCACCGGCTTTTACCTGTTCGATCAGCGGAGCCTCATCGGAGCAGTTTCCTTTTCCGAGGAAGCCAAGATTCATCGGATATTCCTCGGCAGCTTTCAGCATCATCTTAAGATTCCACGGTCCCGGAGTACAGGTTGTTGCGTTTGTTCCATCTGCAGGACCGGTTCCGCCTCCGATCATGGTAGTGACACCGCTGTACAGGGCACAGTCAATCTGCTGCGGGCTGATGAAATGAATGTGGGTGTCAATACCACCAGCTGTAACGATCATACCTTCTCCTGCCAGTGCCTCTGTAGAAGCCCCTACCGTCATTCCGGGAGTCACACCATCCATGACATCCGGGTTTCCCGCTTTTCCGACTCCGACAATTTTTCCGTCTTTGATTCCGATATCGGCCTTGACAATTCCTGTGGCATCCACAATCAGGGCATTGGTAATTACAAGATCCAGATCTCCGTCACGGCTGCATGTTTTTACTGACTGGCCCATTCCGTCACGAATGGTTTTTCCACCGCCGAATTTCACCTCGTCTCCATATGTGGTGTAATCTTTTTCGACCTCTATCACAAGACTGGTATCTGCAAGTCTTACCTTGTCACCAACTGTAGGGCCGTACATCATTGCATATTTTTCACCGGAAATTTTTACGCTCATTTGTGTTCCTCCTTATAAGAATCCCTTTAATGCTGCCTTTTCCATGGAGGCTTTCTTAGTGTCCTCTGCTGCCCTTGCTCTTGTCAGGTCATTCAGCCCAAATACGCGTTTTCTGCCGCCCATCTCTGTCAGCTGTACCTCTTTTTCTTCACCCGGTTCAAAACGTACCGATGTACCGGACGGAATATCCAGATGATATCCATAAGCGGCCTCACGGTCAAAAGAGAGGCATTTGTTTACTTCAAAAAAATGGAAATGAGAACCTACCTGTACAGGACGGTCACCTTTGTTGGCAACCAGAATTTTTGTGGTCTTTTTCCCTTCGTTTAGTGTAATTTCTCTGTCTGCGGGAATGATTTCACCAATTTTCATGTCAATTCCTCCTTACTGAATCGGATTGTGTACAGTCACAAGCTTTGTTCCGTCAGGAAATGTTGCTTCCACCTGCACTTCGCCAAGCATATCTGCCACGCCTTCCATCACCTCGTCCTTTGTGAGGATCTTAGTTCCAAGCTGCATCAGTTCCACGACTGTTTTGCCGTCACGTGCAAGCTCCAGAAGCTCTGAGCTTATATAAGCCAGCGCTTCCACATAATTCAGTTTCAGTCCGCGTTCCTTCCTCTCCTTTGCCAGATTTCCGGCCATATGGAGCATGAGTTTTTCCTGTTCCTTCGGGGTAAGTCTCATCGTTTCTTCCTCCTTTTTGCCTGTCATTGGTTAGTTCCGACTAATTTAGTCCAAATAAAAAACGCAGGCAAAGGAATTTATAGACTCCTTTGTCTGCGTTAATGAGTGGATTATATATGATTTTTTTGTGGAAGTCAAGCCGCCTGTGGCAAAATCATTCCCTTCATCTCTTCTGCTTCATCAGTTCACGCAAAGCTGCCAGAAAAATATCCAGCTCTTCATCTGTGCATTTGTTCATCAGCAGGTTGATTTCATTTACACGTTTTGCATGGCCGGTAGACTGCGTTTCCATAAGCATGGCATCCATGGAAAAATTCAGTACATCCGCAAGGGAAAACAGTACATCTACGGAAGGTTTCCTATGTTCACTTTCGATGTGTTTCATATGTGTGGGACTGATATTGATCGCTTCTGCCAGCTGCTCCTGCGTCATCTTATTGTCCATTCTCGCCTGTCGGATCGTGTCTCCTAATAATCCGTCCTTCATTTGTATTCCAACTCCTTTTTTGAAAAGGATACGTGGATAATTGAAGGTTGGAAATCGCCTTTAAGAGATTTATTATTCTCTCATAGAGATCTGTTTGCTATCTGTCATCTGCGATTTTCCGCTGTACGGATCTGTACCAGAATAATAATTTCAAGTATTGGCATTGCAACTGCTGCAATGAGAATAAGCGGATTTGTGGATAATCCAAGCGTTTTCTGAATCCAGTCTGCCAGCGGCCGGATCATTGACTGCGTCAGTGATGAGGAAGCCCGGTAACCATAGCTGTACCCCAGGCCAGCCTCGTCAAACAGCTGTCCTATGTAAGACGAAAAATCATTTCCATATCCATACATACCATTGGTAATTCCACGGGCTGTTGCCGCAAGCGCCAGCGACCAGATAAGGGTCAGCAGTTTCCGGAACGCAAGGAATCCCAGTCCAACCATGGAATAGATATAAGTTGAAACACCGTTTCTTCCTCCTTTGGCTGCTTTTGCCAGATCTTCTACCGTTTTTCCCAGTGTTCCATAATAAGCCAGTGTAATCAGAACTACCACTAGCCAGCCAATGGCCCAGCCGATTGCAATTCCCGTATCATAAGCCGACCACGCAATTGCACCTCCCACTGTAACCGCCAGGCCAAGAAGTGTAGTTCCTACAATTTTTATTATCATAATAACGAACACCATTGTAAATCCGGCAGAACTGGGGCTGTTGGTTTTTACGGAGTTGTACGCCATCCAGATTCCGGCGCAGGTCAGAATACTGAAGATGCTGAAAAATATCTTAAATATGGAAAATCCGGAAAAAATATCATATGCCAGAAGCAGCGAATACAAAATCGCAAATGCCAGAAACAGATTTCCGCCAATCACGGCCAAACCGTTTCCATTGCCCTGTACAACAACTGAACCACTGTTTCTGTACGTCCTTATCTGGCGCTGTCGCATCCAGCCCGGCTGTTCTGTCTTTCCCCAGAAAATACTGTAAAACGTATCACTTTCCTCAAGAAACATCAGAACAACGCCCAATATTATTAATATATCGAGGGAAGGGGAAAAGCTTGTAATTCCTATGGAATATCTGTAAAAAAACAGCATTCTGAATATGGAAATCCACTGTGTCAGCAGTGAAAGAACTATGGAAGATCCTGTCATAATAAAAATTTTGGAAGAATTTTCCTGAAGATACTCTTCCTCCAGAAACAGGGCACCGGCAACCGCAGCTCCCGCAACCAGATCTATAATATTCCATCCAGAAAAGTAATATCCCATGCTCAGCTGCACCAGACAGAGCAGAATTCTTCCAACTGTGCTGGAAACGCCGTAAATAATTACATACATCCACTCTCTGTGATATGCGTAAACAATAACCATTCCTGTTGCAAATGCCTCCAGAAGCTGCAAAAGCCAGGAAAGCGGAAAATAAATTCCTGCTGCATAAGTAATCCAGGTAAGCTGAAATGGAAGAATTGCAATAAGAAGTGCAATAATATTCAGGCTGGTCAGATTCTTTGCTCTTTGTTTTTCATTTGTTGTATCCATACAATCTCTTCTTTCTTTTTCATACATTCTGTCTTCATCAGGAAGATAAAAAAATTTTCTCTCTGGCCCTTAATCAGATATCCTTATAATAGGATGGCGAAATTACATCATACTCTCTGCAGGAACAGCCATTTTCGTAGCTGTCACAACAGTCACAGTTAGAACAATACATGTGAGCATCACTGATATAGAATAATCCGCCATACTGCATGGAAGTCCGCTGATTTTTGGATTTCTTTTTGCTGTTGTCGTAGTACGCTCCGTTGGGGATCATCATGTTCTCCGGGGAAAAGCCGCTGAAATCAAAGAAATGGGATTCTGTTCCATGATGAGGTACCTTGATGCACCAGTAATGCTCATGAAGCGGGATCTTTCCATCGTAGTTCTCTGCAATCATCTTCATGTACTGTGGCTGTACGTCACCGGTGAACAGAAGGTTCAGTTCACCATCGCTGGTATTCTGGAATGCCAGACTGATCTTATGGCGGAACTGCCGCAGGGAATGCCCCTGTTTTTCCGCACTTTCCAGAAGTGCCTGAAATTCTTCTGTCGCCTGTAATTCGCGGAATTTCTTTTCCAGTTTTTCCGGCCTGAAGCGGCGTATTTTTTCTTTTTCAGAGTCTTCCAGGGCTTCTTTTTCTTCGCTGTCAAATTCCAGTTTTATCTGTGTGTGCTCCGCAGAAGATTCTCCGTTCTCCTGCTGTTCTGTAACTTCCTCCGCATCCTCGTCTGCCGATGAAAGTCCGGCTTCTTTTTTATCTTCTGTCATGGACAGGAACAGCTCTCTCACTTCCTCCGCAATGTTCACAAGCTCTGTCATGGCGTTTTCGTGATTCTCGATCAGGGAGTTAAATACCTCCTCTGTCTCCCGGCTGACTTCGCTGACATCCGGCCAGAGCGCTGTATATTTTCCCTCAAACTCTGAACCTCTGGATAAAAGATCGATCTTTACTTTTCTGGCACAAAGGGCTTCTGCCAGGGCAAAAAGGCTGACACGTCTTCCCGGAAGGCTGGCTTTTTTTGTCACATCCGCAAGGAGCAGAAGTGCCAGTGTGTACTTCATTTCCGGACCGGAAAACACATCCGGAAGATAAATTTTTTCAAATTCGTAGGCATCTCTTCGATAACGCATCATATAAAGAAGTCCGGAAACGTGGTCCGGATGAAAATGTGTCAGAAGAAGATTTTTTTTGCGGATGGTGGTAAGGTCTGAAATGATCACGTCAAAAACTTCTCTACGCGGCCGTCCCTCGATCTTGCTGTTGGCTGCCCCGAAATCCACAAGCAGGCTGCTTTTTCTGTCACGAATGCAGAAACAGTCCCCGAATCCTACATTGTACATTCGTATTCTCATTTGTTTTTCCTCTCTCAGAACCAGATCTGCATATCATACCAGGTTGCTCCGCCGTGGCAGGAATCCGCAACACCCAGTTTCTTCAGTCCGTGGCTCTCATAGAATGGAATCATATGCTCTTTGCAGGTAAGGATCAGGGCCTTTTTTCCACGTTCTTTCGCAAGATCTTTGAAGTATTCCACAAGTTCCCCTGCGATTCCCTGATGACGGTATTCCGGGATCACGTTCAGCCCGAATACGGTCTGGATCTCTCCATCTTTTTTGTGAAGAGTGATATCATGATAAAATTCGTCCGGAAGTACCGGTTTATCTGTGGTTCCTCCGTTGATAAATCCTACGATCTGATCGTCCTTCACTGCTACTACAAAGTTCTCCGGGAATGCTCCCATACGGTTCACAACGTCCTCATGGCTTGCTGCCTCCGCAGGCGGGAAACAGATTGCCTCGATTTCTGCCAGACGGTCTGCCTCCTTTGGATCTGCCAGTCTGATCTGTAAATTTTCTGCCATTTTTTTGTGGTCTCCTCTATATTATTTATTCCGTTTTCATCCGGTTTTGATTCTTTTTTAATTATATCGGGTGAGGGAAAATGCGTCAACGTGTAACCGACAAAAAAGCCCTCAGTATTCGCACTACTGAGGGCTTCATTCTTTCGTCTTTGTCAGACGGCTCTACAGCACCGACTCGATCAGCCGCTTCGTATACTCCGTCTTCGGATTCTCGATGATCTCTTCCGGTGTTCCTTCTTCTTCCACATGTCCGTCATTCATCACGATCACCCGGTCGCAGAACAGCTGGACAAGGGCCAGGTCGTGGCAGATAAAAAGAAAGGACAGCTGTTTTTCTTTTTTAAGCTTCATAAGCAGCTCCATGATCTGTTTCTGTACTGTCACGTCCAGAGCGCTGGTTGCCTCATCGCAGATCAGAACTTTTGGTTCCACAGCCAGAGCTCTGGCAATGGCCGCTCTCTGGCACTCCCCTCCGCTGACCTGATGAGGATAACGGTCTGCATACTCCGGAGTCAATCCACAGGTAAGCAGAAGTTTTTCCACACGGTTCCTGGTTTCCTTCTTACTTATCCCCATATTCCGGAGACTTTCCCCGATTCCATCCCCGAGGGTACATCTGGGATCAAAAGATCCTGCCGGTGTCTGGAAGACCATCTGAAGTTCCCGGTAAGTTTCCCGGAGCGCTTTTCCCTTCGCATGTGTGATATCTTTTCCCTGCAGAAAAATCTGTCCTTCTGTAACTTCTGTAAGATGAGTCAGCATCATAGCCACCGTACTTTTTCCGGAGCCGGATTCTCCCACGATTCCCAGACATTCTCCCTGTTCCAGGAAAAAATTAATATCCTCCACTGCCGTAAAGCTTTCTTTCCCGGAATGGAATATTTTTTTCAGATGTTTTACTTCCAGTAAAGATTCCTCCATGTTGTCCCCTTTCACACGTACGTCTGTCAAAACTTCCCGCTCCGGCAGTCTGTCCGGCACCGTTTCTTCCTTTTCGCACAAGCACCGGAACTGCAGACATTAACTGATCTGTGTAAGAATTCTGCGGATGTTCCAGGATCTGGCTGACGGTTCCGTATTCCATATTTTTTCCATCTTTCAGAACCAGGACGCTATCTGCCATTTTCCGAACAACACCGATATTGTGAGTTACCACGATCATTCCCGTTCCGTACTCCTTCCGCATCAGAAGCAGTTCTTCCACTACCTGTTTCTGCACGGTTACATCCAGGGCACTGGTTGGTTCATCTGCAAGAAGCAGAGACGGATACTGCATCATGGCTGTACAGATCCCCACACGCTGGTTCATGCCGCCGGACAGCTGAAAAGGATAACTTTTCAGTACGCGTCCCGGATCTTTCAGGCCAATTTTTGACATGATCTCAGAAGCTCTCTCATCGCTGTCTTTTCGGCTGATCTTTCTGTGGGCAGACATGCTCTCGTAAATCTGGTCTCCCACACGTCGGATCGGACAGAGTGCTGCCCCGCAGTCCTGAAAAACAAAGCCGATCTCAGGCCCCAGTATGTCACGTAATTTCTTTTCCGGCGTGTCCGAAATATTTTTCCCCCGGTACCAGATATCGCCCTCTGTAACCATGCCTTCGTTTCCCAGAAGTCCTGCCACAGCCTTTACAAGACTGCTCTTTCCGCTTCCGGATTCTCCTACGATACCCAGGATTTCTCCGGGATACAGCTGAAAACTGATATCATGTACAACGGGTTTTCCGTTATAAGAAATTGTCACATGTTCAAGCTTCAACAATGGTTCCATCTCTATTCTCCCTGTCTTTTCTGCCTGTTGTGCAGGCTGTGAGCATTTATTTTACTTCCAGATCTGCCGTGATCTCATAATAATCACATGGATGCGCGGTCAGTCCGGATACATTTGCTTTGGACACAAGGCCCATGTTGAGGTTTGATACAAAGAAATAGGCATCATCGTCCAGAATGGTCTGCTGTGCCTCAATAGCAAGCTTGCCTCTCTCCTCTGTATCAAAGGTTCCATGGAGCTTTTTCACCAGGTCATCCAGTTTTTCACTGCTGTATTTTCCCAGATTTTTCGGCGCATCGGTCTGCACCACGCTGGTAAAGAAATACTCCGGATCTCCGGTGGGTGCCGTGGTGATCGAGCTGACATACACATCAAATTCACCGTTCTTCGCAAAGGTGGAAGCATCTGCTGTGTTGTTTACATTTACTTCAATCCCAATGTCCTTTAAAGTGGACTGTGCATATTCCGCAAGTTTGGGCTGCTCCAGACGGCCAGGATAAGTCAGCCATGTAATGGAAAGTTTTTTTCCATCCTTATCCACATATCCGTCACCATCTGTATCCTCCCATCCGGATTTTTTCAGAAGTTCCCTGGCACCGTCCGGATCATAGGACTTTGCTTTTACTGCTTTATTTCCGTAAGAAAAACTGTCCGGAAAGGCACCTGCTGCCGGAACTCCCCGTTCCTGCATGATCACGCTGCAGAATCCTTCTTTATCAATTCCCATGGCAATAGCTTCCCGGACATTCTGATCCTTCATGGTTTCCGACTCCATGTTAAACTGTCCGAAAAAACAGCGGCTTGTTGCAACGGAACTGATCTGATACTCAGGATTTCCGTCAAACAATGCATAGTTATCATACTGAAGTCCATAGGTTCCCTGGATATCTCCGGTCTGCAGCGCGGCAGTCAGCGCGCTTCCGTCCGTAAAAGATTTCACGATGATGTTGTCGGTTTTGACTTCTCCGCCCCAGTAATTCTCATTTTTTACAAGTGTGATCTCTGTGGGTGATACCTCTGTTGCAACAAAAGGTCCAGTACCTGCCACATTTGCAGAACCGCCTTCCCCCTGGATCCCGTAATCCATATCAATAATGGCTCCGTAAGGATCCCCAAGATAGTTGATCAGCGCTGGACAGGGCTCTGAGGTATGGATCGTCACTGTCATTCCATCGGCTTCAATCCTGTCAATCTTCATATCTGACGGAGCACGGTCATGATTTTTGATCAGGTCTTCCAGACATTCTTTTACAGCTTCCCCGTCCAGATCCCGTCCGCTGGAAAATTTCACACCATCGCGAAGTGTGATCTTCACCGTATTATCATCCACAAACTCATAATCCGTTGCAAGCCATGGTTCCACTTCCATGTTGTCATTATACCTGAACAGTGTCTCTCCCACACCATAGCGGATGCAGCTCCAGCCGGAATACCCGTCATGAGGATTCAGTCCGGCATCTCCCATTTCCTCACTGTAGCCTGTTGTACCATAGACAAAGGTTGTGCCTTCCTCTTTATCCTTTGCTGACACGATCCCTCCCGTCATGCTCATGACCATCACTGCTGTGAGTGCTGCTGCCAGTACTTTTTTCTTCATCTCTCTTCCTCTCTTTCTCTGCGGAAAATTTTTCCACAGACTGTATTTCCAGCATCCGTAACTGGTGCATGGTTTCACTGTTTTGTGTTTCTTATTCTCGGGTCCATATAATCCCGGATGGTATCTCCCAGAAGGTTAAAGATCATTACCGTGATAAAGATTGCCACTCCTGGTGCCAGCGACATCCACGGTGCGATCTGCAGCATGCTTCTTCCGTCACTGATCATACTTCCCCACTCTGCCATAGGAGGCTTCACACCAAGTCCCAGAAAAGAAAGTCCCGCAAGCTCCATCATCATGGTTCCAATATCAAGGACCGCCGTTACCAGGATGGAACCTGCAATATTGGGCAGGATATGTTTCAAAAGAAGTTTGCAGGTGCTGCTGCCGGAAAGTCTGGCCGCCATCATATATGGCGCATCTTTCTGTGCCATGGTCAGCCCTCTGGCAAGTCTTGCAAATTTCGGCCAGCCGATCACTGCCAGCGCAAGAACCGCATTCTGGATTCCGCCTCCCAGAACTCCCGCTACCGCCAGCGCAAAAACAAGTCCCGGAAAAGCCAGGAACAGATCAGAAATACGCATAAGAATGGTATCCGCCTTTCCGCCTTTCCATCCACAGAAAATCCCTACTGTTGTTCCCAGCACCGTAACCATCGCAACCAGAAACAGCGAGCCATAGATACTCACTGTACTTCCCACAAGGACTCTGGAAAGCATATCTCTTCCATACCGGTCCGTTCCCAGAAGATGCTCTGCACATGGTGCTTTCTGTGCTGCCATCAGATCCTGTTCATAAGGATCATATGGACAGAGATACCTGGCAAAAGTCGCCGCCAGAAGAATCAGGACTGTAAGACTCAGAAACAGGATCAGCCTTGCTTTCGTATGGTCTTTTTTTATCTTCTGTTTTCGGAGAGTGATCTGTTTTTCACTCATGCTCCTTCACCTCCAAAACGAACTCTCGGGTCCAGATAATGATAGATCACATCCGTTATAAGATTGATCAGCACATAGATCACTGCCATCCATGCCACATATGCCTGGATCATGGGATAATCTCTCATGGTGATGGCATCCACCGCAAGCTTTCCTACTCCATCCCACATAAAAATATTTTCCACAATAGCAGTTCCGCCCAGAAGGCTTCCTATGGACAGTGCCAGCAAAGTGACTATGGTCAGCATGGAGACTTTCATCACACTTTCCCAGACAATAACACTTCCCCGGACGCCTCGTGCTTTTGCCCCCAGCACATAGGGCTTGTTCATTTCTTCCAGAACTGCCGCCCGAACCTGCCTGGTGTATTTGGAAGCCATGGAAATGGCCAGAGTCAGTGTTGGCAGAACAATACTCTGTCCCAGATTGCTGCCGGTTACTGCGGGAAAAAACTTCAGCTTTACAGACAGAAAATATACCAGCACCATAGCTGCAAAAAAGTTAGGCATGGAATTTCCCACAAAGCTGAAAAAACGGATCACGTAATCCAGCCAACGGTTATGTTTTACTGCTGAAAGAATTCCCAGAGGAACTGCGATCAGAACTGTCACCAGAACTGAAGTAAGAGTCAGAAGAAGGGTTGCCGGAAGTTTGGAGATAAATGTTTCGTATACATCTTTATGAGACACATAGCTTTCTCCCATATCTCCAGTGATCATGCCCCCAAGCCACGATCCGTACTGCACCAGAAACGGTCTGTCCAGTCCATATTCTGCCTTTGTCTCATCAATGATATCCTGTGATACCACGGCACCGGCATTTTCATACATATAAGTTACTGCATCGCCGCCTGCCAGACGCATCATGGCAAAAGACAAAAAAGTGATCCCGATCAGGACCGGGATCAGCTGCAATAATCTTTTCAGAATATATTTCCGCATTTTAATTCCTTTCCATTATGTATGTGTTTCATACACTACAGAAAGCATAACAGTCCGGCCGTCCTTTCACAACCCCTCTACGGGGATATCAGCCAGTCGGATCTGGCATGGATGTACATTCCATTTGGATGCATACCATTTTATCGTCAAAAAAGACCGGACATTCTGCCTGTTCGGTCCATATTTCATGCCTGTTTTATCCTGCTTTTTATAAACGCAAGAAACTCTTCTCCGTATTCCGGAATTTCCTCGCCTTTTCTCCGGATATAGCCGAAAACCAGTTTCTGGCCTTCTCCCGGAAACGTGTAAACAGAACTGGAATATTGAGGATTTCGCCCGCCCAGGTCACCGCCACTGATGTTATACAGCTCGCCGGAACCCAGGAGACGTTCCATAATATAATCACTGTTTGTCACGACAACGGTTTCCGCATCAACCACGGTATGACCGTCCTCCTCCACGAGATTCCGGTAGTTATCCGGGGAAAACTCATCGGGAAAACGCTGAATGAGACGCAGATCCTTAAGACACGCCTCCATGTTTTCCTCATGGCTGTTTTTCCCACAGAAAACCTGTACTCTGGTGCTGCAGAGCTCCTGAAATTCCAGATAATTCCGGGAAAGAAAAAACTGGAATGCTCCCAGCTGGTTCTGCATCACATAGACGAATCCCATATCATCCTGACGTGCTTTCACACGCTTTACGATCTCCTGGGTATCCGTGGCATACATCTCATAATGCAGCTCCTGATCTTTGTGTGTTTCAAAATATTTCACAAACACGTCCGCAAACCAGGAACTTGGGTGGAAGCAGACCCGGAGACTGTCTTTTTCCAGAGGCTGCTCCTGCATTTCCAGTTCGGAGAAACTGTCCAGGATCTTTCTGGCATGCCCATAGGCCCGTTCTCCCTCCGGTGTCAGCTCGATCCCTTTTGCATGGCGGACAAACAGCTGGGTACGCATGTCGTCTTCCATGGAGCGGATCACCTTGCTTACATTGGACTGGGTGGTAAAAAGCAGCTCTGCGGCCTGGCTGAAAGAACCTGTTTTGGCACAGGCCGCAAAATACTGGATCTGTTTGATATTCAGCATAATCCTACCCCTGTTTCTTTGCAAAGATCAAAAACATCGGGGTCGGATTGTAAAACTCGTCTTTTTCGATATAAATACGCTTACTGATGCCAAGGTCAAAGGAAAATTCTTCCACGCCCATACGTCCCAGTGTTTCCAGATCCCAGGCCGGGCGCAGGAAAGAGCTGATCGGAAGCTGGCGTTTGATATCCTCGCACTCCTGCATCAGTTCATCCTGGATCTGATGATGGGCGTGATTTTCCGGAAGGTCTGCAGTGTCGGCAAAGTCCGCTGCTCCATAGTTTGCATCCAGATTGATCATCACTCCGCCTGGTTTCAGTACACGGAACCATTCCTGATAAGCGTGTTCTGCATCCGGCAGTGTCCAGGTAAGGTTTCGGGATACGATCACGTCAAATTCCTCATCCGGGAAATCCGGATTTTCCGCATCCATCACTGCAAACTGACAGTCGGCTTTTTCTTCCTCTGCCAGCTCTTTTGCATGGGTGATCATATCCGGTGTCAGGTCGATGCCGGTTACCTGATGGCCTTCTTTTGCAAGAAGAATGGTAAAAAATCCGGTTCCACATCCCACATCCAGGATCCTGAGATTCTTTTTCTCCGGCAGGTGCTTCTTAAGCTCGGTCATCCATCTGCCTGCAAGTGCGCTGTGAAGTTCCGCTCTTCTCTGTTCCAGAAAGCTGTCGCTACGCTTGGTCCAGTACTGGGCGATCCTTGTTTTCCGCTCGTCTTTTTCTCTTACGATATTTCCGTAGGTGATCACAGGGCCGCCTTCCACAACCTGAAGGCTGGATACCTGATAAAGGATCACACCGTCCATGTCCGCACGGCAGATCTCCTGAACATTTCCCTCATAATCACGGATCTCGCCAAGATACTCGTCCCTGTGAATGATATCTCCTGGTTTTTTCACCGGGTACCAGAGACCGTTGACGCTGGCGCACTGATAGCGGACCTCATCCATTTTCAGTGGATAGTAGGTGCTGTGAGAACGGATTCCGTTGTAAGCTCCGATGCTGCAGAGAATATTCCGTACATCGCGGCGCATGGAGTCCACCTCTTCACGCTCCCAGATTCCCATGCTGCCACGTTCCAGAAGGACTGCCGGAATGTCACAGGTACTTGCCGCGTAATTGTAGGCGCCGCCTGTGCTTACATTTGACTGTACCATATATGGGACATCTACCTGCTCTGCCATTTTTCGGGATGCTTCCACGATCTCCGGTTTTGCAACGCCTGCAAAATATACATACGGAGTCAGTTCTTCATAATCGTCACCGCCGTGAAGGTCGATATAATAATCTGCTTTTTTGATCAAGGATTCTGTGATGGCAGCTGCCAGACGCTCCATTCTTGTACCGTCTTTTTTGCCTGGGAAAACTCGGTTCAGATTTTTTCCGTCTTCCCAGCTGATGCTGCCTGCACGCTTCTCAAAGTCTTCCCTGTTCAACACTTTTACCAGAACCAGCTGTCCGTTTACTTTTTCCGGATTCAGTTTTTTGGACAATTCGATCAGGGTCTGGATTCCCACATATTCTCCTGCATGAAGTCCTGCTGTAACAAGGACGGTTTTTCCCGGATTTTTTCCACGGATGATGGTTGCCGGAAGAGTGAATTCCCCGTCTCCGATTTCCAAAAATCCTTCTGTTTTTTCTCCTTCCACAACCGGAAGATTCAGGAAATGATCCGGTTTTACGCCGGTTACCATAAACATTGGGGTGGACTGATAATTCAGTCTCTCCTCCTCACTCCAGACTGTTTTCCAGATTTCCGTATCGGTATGGATCCCAAGAAGTCCTGCTTCCCGGAGAGTTTTTACATCCCACTGGGGACGGCGGATCTTTGACAGCGGTACCTGGAGGGCGATCCGCTCCATACGCTCAATATCGGTACAGAGATAATGGTCGTCCAGACTGTTGCTCTCCACATTTTTCCGGTCATTTTCGTAGGCTTTCCGCTGCTCTTCTTCATAGAGGTAGCCGTACCAGTTGGCGTCAAAATTCAGAAGTTTTCCGCCTGCTTTCAGCACACGAACCCATTCCCTGTAAGCAACATCCGGATGCTCCAGATTCCAGGTGAGATTTCGGGAAATAACCACGTCAAAGGTATTGTCCGCAAATTCCAGTTTCTGTGCATCCATCCGCTGGAAATGAATATTCCGGCAAAGTTCTCCCGCATTTTCTTTTGCCTTTTCCAGCATTCCTTCGGTGTAATCCACTGCATCCACGTGATATCCGGCCTCTGCCAGGATCACAGGGAAAAATCCGGGGCCTGTTCCGATATCCAGGATACGGATTTCTTCCTTTGATTTGTCCGGGAACTGACTGGTCAGCACCTTAAGCCATGCGTTTTTCTGCGTTCCCGCAAGCTCTTTATGATTCACTTCGGAGTACCCTTCTGTACGGGTGCTCCAGTAAGATTCAATTTCGTCGAGAAGTTTTTCCACGTTGATTCCTCCGCGCTTTTTTATTTATGTGGGGGCCTGATCTGGTAAGGTTTTCCTAACTTTTTCCATACCCCCATAGGTTATGTTTAATGTACCAAATTGTCAGGGTTTTAACAAGCCCCTGGGGGGGATTGCCGTTGTAATTCTCCAGATGCTGTGGTATCATCCTACCTGTAGTAATTCAGTAATGATCCCTGAAAATCAAGCGGATATTGGCGATCTACATTCGCTGCATCAGGGCAACAATAAAAATCTCAATACATCGAAATCGAAAGGATGGTTTATATACAAATGACAACACAGGAACTGGCTTATGAAGTCATCAGCCGTTTAAAAAAAGAATATCCGGCCGCAGACTGTACCCTGGATTATGATGATGCCTGGAAACTTCTTGTAAGTGTCCGCCTGGCAGCTCAGTGCACCGATGCCAGAGTCAATGTGGTGGTTCAGGATCTCTACGCAAAATATCCGGACGTGGCAGCCCTGGCAGCTGCAAAACCGGAAGATATCGAGGCCATTGTACGTCCCTGCGGTCTTGGAAAAAGCAAGGCGCGGGATATCAGTGCCTGCATGCGGATCCTCCACGAACAGTATCAGGACAAAGTTCCTGAAGACTTCAACGCACTTCTGAAACTTCCCGGTGTGGGTCGCAAAAGTGCAAACCTGATCATGGGTGACGTATTTGGCAAGCCTGCCATTGTGACCGATACCCACTGCATCCGGCTTTCCAACCGCATCGGTCTTGTCCATGACATGAAAGACCCGAAAAAGGTGGAAATGGCTCTCTGGAAGATCATTCCTCCGGAAGAAGGCAACGATCTCTGCCACCGCCTTGTAAACCACGGAAGAGAAGTCTGTACAGCACGGACAAAGCCTTACTGCGACCGCTGCTGTCTCAATGATATCTGTGAAAAAAATGGGATCTGAATGTATGTAGGCCAATAAACATTCAGGCCCCGGAAAGGACAACATTATGAATTTTAAAAAACTGGAAAATAATCTCCTGGATATGATCCAGGAACAGCAGGTAAAGATCGGATATATGAGCGGAGTTACCCGTTTTTATTATCCGCTGCAGTCTCTGAACCGTCTCCTCGGCACAGAGCTTACAGAAGAAGAAATGCAGCATGCGCTGGAAGAATTTTCCGATCATGCCTGTGAACGCCTTGGAAAAGTAAAGGCTTCTTCCAAAAACGAACGTTTCTGCATCACTCTGCCGCCACAGGCATCCGACTATGTTCACGAAAACCGGAAACCAAGTGAATTTCTGGTACGCTTTATAAGTACCGTTGCCCGCCACGGCTGTACTCTGGATGAAGTGATGGACGTTTTCCATGCTTATTCCGACCATGTGCATATGGAAAAAACAACCGGCACAGGATTTGATTATCTCGTATATTTCGAAGACGGTATTCCGGACGATTACCGGTACTGCCTGTCCCTGGAAGGTGAGCATATGATCTATCATAAGTTCACGCCGGAAGATTATGAGGACTTTGGATTCTGATATCCGAACGCCATTATAAAAAACCGCCGGTCTGCAGACAGATTTTCAAAAAAATCTTCTGTAAATCGACGGTTCTTTTTATTCTCTACACCCGGAACTTCTTCTGCATCTCCCGTACCATATCTTTTCTCTTAAACAGAAACAGCCAGACCAGCATCAGAAAACTGACGCAGATACAGATCAAAGACGGATACAGAACATTCACCACACCGATGGCCAGAAGGATCAACGGGATCACCCCGCCGAAAGCTCCTGCTTCCAGAAGATAGATCATATATTCCGCAACTTCCAGCCTCTGTGCCGCTGTGATCACCCACATGGAGCAGATCACAGCAAGGGCCGCAAGAGGAAGAAGATAATCCACAGACCAGCCCCGCCAGCCGGTAAACATATCCCAGAGCACACCTGCTACCGTTACGATCACCAGCTGCCACATTTCATTCTTCAATAGATTCCGCCGCTTCACATACGCCACCGAAACCATCAGCCAGGTGCAGAACGCTCCTGCAGTCACAAACCAGGCCCATCCCATATGGCCGTCCACCAGATAATCGATCAGATTACATACCACAGCCAGCACGATGCACAGAAACGTAAAACTCTCAAAAAGCTTCGCCGGAGCTTTCCGTTCCTCTTTCTGTCCCGGAAAATCATTCTCCCGGATCTCACAGGACACCTGCTCTTTTTTCAGCTTCTCCACAAAATTCCGCTCTATATTTCCATTGGGAATTTTCGACGTAAAACTTAAAACCATCTCGTCCCCGAAAGAACAGGAGCACAGCTGCAGGCTGTCCGTACTTGCAAAAAGTCCGAATCTCTGAATGTATTTCCGGTATTCCTCCGGCATCCGGATAATTCCCACATTGGAATAGATTGCTGTAATAGACCTTCCGCCAAGCGTTGTCCCTGCAAGAAGGAACGGCGTTTTGATTTCCAGAGGAACCAAACGCAGGATGGGATTTTTTTCCAGGCTTACCAGATCATTCAGTTTCGCCTCGATCACATCTTTACTCAGTTCTTTTGCAAACTGCTCCTTTACGGATTCCAGAATATCCTCAAAAGTTGTCTCCGCAGAAAAATAACAGCTGATCTCGATCCACCCGAAAAAATTCGCCATGGACTGGGACGGAAAATAGTTCCTTAAATTTACCGGGATCATAAGGCCAATGGGCTTTTTCGCCTGATTCTGGGGTACCTCTTCATGAATCGCCCAGATAAGAGCCGCCGTAAGAAAAACCGTGATCGACACACCTGCTGCTTTTGCCCGGGCGTGGATCTCACGCACCGGAATACAGACTTCCGTGATGCTCATATCTTCCTGTCTGAGTTTCTCACCCTTCAGCTGAAAAGCAGGCTTCTTGGACTCTCTCTTTCTTGGAGCATCTGAGGAATAATACTGGGAAAAACTGTCCTCTTCCATATCTCTTCCGGTAATATTTTCGTCCGGAAAAAGCTCCGGAAGTTCTTCCTCCGGATGTGACTCCTGAAGATAATCTTTTACAAGTTCCATCAGGAAATGCATGGCTCCTGTTCCATCTGTCAGCGCATGAAATACCTCGAAATTGATCCGGTTCTTATGGTAACTCACTCGAAAAAGGAGCGTCTTTTTGTCCGGAATATAAAGTCCGCTGCAGGGTGCACCTGTTTCTTTTTTTACCATTGCCGGAATATCACGCCTCTCCAGATAGAACCAGAACAGACCTTTTCTTAAAACCGCACGAAAAAGAGGATATTTTTCCAGGGTACGATCCAGTGCTTTCTGCAGTGTTTCTTCTTTTATCTCTTCTTTCAGTTCACAGTAAAAACGAAATACCCTGGTGTCATTCTTTCCTGTCACCGCCGGGAACGCCAGCGCCGCATTATCAAGTTTTCTCCACTGTGCATATTCGTTCTTCATGATACTTTCCTTCTTCCTGTTCCTCTGTTTCCAGAAAACGATTTACATATGCAAAGCTCTCCTGCACATGCAGAAATTTGATTCCCAGTGCAAAATACCCGTGAAAGGCACCTGCGATTCTGTGTACTTCCACACGATTCCCTGCTGCTTTTAAGCGTTCACCAAATGCCTCTCCTTCATCCCGAAGAGGATCGAACTCAGCGGTAAGTATCAGTGTATCCGGCATATTCCGGAGATCCTTCTCCAGGATCGGTGCAAAATAGGGATTCCTCCTGTCTTCCGGACAACTCTCATAGAGCTTCAGATAATCTTCCATCTTCTCTGCTGTGAGAAGATAACCGGTCCCGTTTGTTTTTACAGATTCAAAAGGCGACTTTTCTGTATAACAGTTGTTCAGCGCCGGATAAATCAGAATCTGTTTTTTCGGATAAAATTCTCCCCGGTCTCTGGCCATCATACACACAGCCGCAGCCAGATTTCCACCGGCACTGTCTCCCATAATGGTGATACGATCCGGATCGGTATTCAGAAGAAAACGGTTGGTATAAAAAACCTTCGCCGCCGCATAACAGTCCATCAGTCCCACCGGGAAACGATATTCCGGTGCCAGCCTGTACTCCACAGACGCCACGATCTGGCCGGTGGACTGCGCCATTCTGGCACATACCCGCTGGTAATTTTCCACGCTTTCTGTCACCCAACCACCACCGTGGAAAAACAGGATTACCGGAGGTTTTTTGCCGGAAGCGGCACCATTTTCCATGGCTTCTTCTGTTGGGAAAAACAGACGGATCGGCACTTTATAGTCTCCATTATAAACCTCCGCATCCAGCGTTTTGTAAAAAATCCTCATAGGATCCATCTTTTTGATATCTGCCAGTTTTCTGGAAGCATCTACTTCTATTCCACCATAAGAAAGGGCATGGAGAACTGTCCGCACAGCACGTGGCATGACAGTATCCCTTCTGGCAGGAACACCGGGAACTATGATCTGGCGGCTTCTTCTGTTTTCTTTTCTGGTATAGATATATTTTGTTTCTGTTTCATACTTTCCGGAAATGCAGACATGTTTCACACAGGTGCGCCTGTAGGCAATCCTTTTCAGAATTTCATGATCCGTACGGATAATTACTTCCGTCCCCTTATATCCCCGGATGTAATAACTGTTTTCTTTCTTTTTTATACGTGGTCGTCTCAGTCGCAGTAAATACTTTCTGATTGCTTTCTCACCTCCGCGAATTTTTCCTTTGTTTTCACCTATGATAGCATCCGCAGCTTATGAGTACAAGTCGTAGTAAAAAATATACTGCTGCATGATCCCACGCATTCCTCTGTACCTGCGGTTGGGAAATCCTCTTTTGTAATGCACATCCATAACCTGCCGGATGTGGGTATCTATGGGAAAAGCATCCATATGATGCAGTGCAAACAGGCAGATACACTCTGCTACCTTTTCTCCCACACCGCAAAGCTTCATCAGTTCCTTCTTTGCCTGATGGTAACGCATATCATAGATTTTTTCCAGAGAGATCTGGCCGGATGCAATGGTCCTGGCAGTTACTGCGATATATTTTGCCCGGTATCCCAGGCCGCATCCTCTTAACTCCTCTTCCGTTGCCTGACTCAGCGCCTCTACAGTCGGAAAAGCACAGTATTCCACACCTGCAGATGAAATTTTTCGCTCTCCGTATTTCCGGCAGATGGTCTCGATACATTTGCGGATACGCTTGATATTGTTCTGCTGGGATATCAGAAACGTAACGATCATTTCCCAGAGATCCTGTCTTAAGATCCGTATCCCATCTCCTGCCTTTATTGCGGCACCCAGATATTTATCCCGCGGATTAGCCGCATCCATGTAAGCTTCATAATCCGTATCCAGGTCAAAATAAAGCACCCAGTAACAGATAAACTCCTCCTGAGAGCAGCAGAAATCCACCACTCCGTCTTTCTGATACATTTCCAGATACTGGTCTTTCGCCACCATGGAAAAGTGTCCGTCTCCAAGCTTTTTCATCCGGAAGCACTGTCCGGAATCGCATATTTTATCAAGGCTGAAATGTTCCAGCTCTACTGTGATCATGTCTGTTCCTCTCGTAAATATTTTTCCTTATATAATGTTCTGTATTCTCTTGGTGTCATCCGGTACCGTTCCCGGAATGCACGGTTAAAAGTTCTCTGGCTCTCAAATCCTGCATCCATACAGATATCGGTGATGCTTTCGTCTGTACATTCCAGATGAACCGTCACATAATTCAGCCGCTGTTCGTTGAGAAACTGGTTGAAATTCCGGTGAAAAGTCCCGGAAAAAACTCTGGATAATGTAAATTTACTGACTCCAAGATCCCGCGCCATCCGATCCAGAGAAACTTCCTCCCGGAAGTGTCTGGCTATGTAGGACACGGTCTGGTAAATGATATCGTTGCTCTCCACACTGCTCTTTTCCATCATGTGAAAACAGGGAATGCTTCTTGCCAGAAGGATCTGCACATAAGCCTGCTCCACCACCAGGATGTCATCCTTTTCTTTCCGGTTGGCCCGAAGACACTGCACTGCATTGATAATATCCCGGTGAACCTGTTCTTTCTTTATGACCGGATCTTCCGGACAGCTGTTCTGAATGATATCCGCAAACTGACCAGTCAGCGCAGGTTTCGCCCAGAGATACACTGCCCTGTTTTCTCCGGGAGAAAATACCTGATAATGATGGATCACATCGGGAAAAATCACCGCAAAATCTCCCTCTTCCATATGAAAAAGCTCCTGTCCCATACCAAGCTCCAGAGTTCCCTCTGTGACATAGATAAACTCTATGGAATTATGAAGATGAGGTGAAGCATGGGTCGAGGTACGCAGATGAATATGGAGATTCTTCTTTTTTTCTTCGTATACTGGAAACATGGATTTTTCTCTCCGCAATATTTGACTACTTTTTCTGTGTTTTTGGCACGTAATATTTCCGAGAGTTTATTATAATGCATTTGTAAGTTAAAGAAAAGAGGAGGAAAACAAAATGAGAAAAATCATAGAATTTATGAAATATGCGATCAAATGCTACATGGAGATCAATGCAAGAAATCCATACTTCCGCTAAGAAGATCCACAATAATATCTGAGGTCACGGATATTTTGTGTGGACCATGCGCATGAAAAAACTGAATAAAGGTCAATAAATGACTTGTGCGAAAATAATATCACCTGGCATCATGAAGTATCTCCAAAGCCCGTTTATATCTTCCATGCAGCCGTGATATCTGTTCAGCAGATATATTTTCGCAGTCAGAAAGACGTGTTACATCAGAATTGTGGAGCAAATCAGCCTGCTTCACTTTTTTTGCAATTGGATTCTTCCGGAGATTCCGGATATAGTCGAAATAATTCATACTCTTATCTCTTGTAAGATAGCGTAAGGCCTCCACAACTTCTTCCGGAAATTCTCCGGTAAGATCTTCAAATGTGATTGCCGTATCTTCTACCACATCGTGAAGAAGTGCCGTACATACACTGAGTTCATCATCCATCTGCTCCGCTACATGAAATGGATGAAAAATATAAGGTGTCCCGCTTCGATCTGTCTGTCCATGATGTGCCTCGTATGCCACCTTCATAGCTTTTTTCGTCAAAGCTGTATAAATCATAACCGCGCCTCCCGTTGGGTCTTTCGAACCGCCGTTCCGTACTCTGTACAACACAGTATAGCATCTATATGTCTTTCACACAAGGACAAAAAGTTTTATATATCTATCATTTTTACTTATATGCGACAATTTTCTGATTATAGTATTCCCTTGCCCTCATTCTGAAATTGGTATATACTTACTTTTAAATAAGCAAACCACCACTGTTCCGGTGGTAATACAGAAAGGAATCTTACCAATGAAATTTATATATCCCGCAGTTTTCCGTCCTACAGAGGACAAAAAATACAACGCTTTTTTCCCGGATCTTGCCTGTTGTGAGGCCCAGGGTGGCACACTGGACGATGCCATCGAAAATGCCAATGCTGCCGCATACGACTGGATCTACACAGAGCTTATGGAATTTGAGGGAAAACTTCCTCCGGTTTCCGATGAGAGCGATCTGGAACTTCAGGAAGGCGATGTTGTCCGAAATATTTCTGTAAATATTCGTTTCCAGGATGGCTGGGACGAATAAAGCTCTCTCTTCGGGCAAAAAATATCATTTGTATGCAAAAGCATCAGAATCGGTAACTGCTTTTTGTTACTGATCCTGATGCTTTTTATTATCTGCTTCTTTATTGTTCATGATACTGTCTGAAAAACTTACGCAGTCCGTCCAGCGCTTTTACCAGTACTTCTGTCTCATCCTCATTGAGCTCCTCAAGCACTGCTTCTGTCATCTGCCTGTGGAACTCCGCATGATGGTGATATGCCATACGTCCTTTGTTGGTAAGCTGGATAAATACCACTCTCCGGTCCTTCTCACTTCGCTCTCTCTTCACATAGCCTTTTTTTACAAGGCTGTTCATGGATGTTGTGAGGGAGCCTACGGTGATCTTCAGCTTGGCCGCGATGGAAGACATATTCCCTCCGCCAAGGCCTACTGCCTCGATAATGTGCATATCATTGTTGGAAATATCTTTATATTTATCTGTGATGATGGCTTCTTCCTCCAGCCGAAGGATCTCGTTGAACAGATTCACCAGCACGTCATTTATAACTTCCCGATTGTCCACTCTAACCCGCTCCTGTTTCTCCGGAGCAAAAAAGCTTCTCCGGTTCTCTGTTTATGAAGCCATCGTAACATAAATATAGGATTTTTTCCACTGGATTTTTGCTTTGGCGGATACAAAATCACTGCGCTCATAATTTCTACATTTTACGGAAACGTTCATAGCGATGTTCCAAAAGCTTTTCCGTTTTTTTCTGTCCATATTTCTCAAGAAAATCTGCAATTCCATTTTCCAGATAAGCCGTTGCATCGTTTATATTCTCACGATTTACAGGCTCTGTTTCCGGGATCACATGCTCGATCATTCCCATCTGGTAAAGATCCGCGGCAGTAAGTTTCATCACTGCGGCGGCTTCTTTCGCCTTTTTGCTGTCTTTCCAGAGAATGGAAGCGAAGCCCTCCGGGGACAGTATGGAATATACGGAATGCTCCAGCATCCATACTTCATCTGCCACTGCAAGGGCGAGGGCACCGCCACTTCCGCCTTCTCCGATCACAATGGAAAGTACCGGAACTGTAAGACCTGCCAGTGTGTAGAGATTTTTTGCAATGGCTTCTCCCTGTCCGCGTTCTTCTGCTTCCAGACCGCAGAATGCACCCGGCGTATCCACAAGGCAGATCACCGGTCTGTGAAACTTCTCCGCCTGCTGCATCAGACGCAGGGATTTCCAGTAACCTTCCGGGGAAACCATTCCGAAATTCCGGGCAATGTTTTCCTTTGTGCCCTCGCCTTTTTCCTGAGCGAGAACTGTCACCGGCTGTCCATGGAAAAACGCCACACCGCCGATCACTGCCGGGTCATCGCCGCAGTGACGGTCTCCGTGAAATTCCATAAAATCATCAAAGATTGCTTCGATGTAGTCTTTTCCTGTGGGTCGTGTTTTGGCCCTGGCAAGCTGGACATGTTCCCAGGGGGTGTAATTTCCTGATGGGACAAATTCCGGCCAGATTGTATTCCCGATATCTCTGTCCGTTTTATCGGACTGTCCATTATCCCGTACTTTATTTTCATGTAACTTCAGGATATCCGCCAGCACGATCCTCTGTTCCTCACGCTCCACGATCTTATCCACAAAGCCATGCTCCAGAAGAAACTCCGCTCTCTGGAATCCCTTTGGAAGTTTCTGGCCGATGGTCTGCTCGATGACTCTGGGGCCGGCGAATCCGATCAGTGCTTTTGGCTCTGCCAGGATAATATCTCCCAGCATGGCAAAGCTTGCCGTCACGCCACCTGTTGTCGGGTCTGTAAGAACCGGCACATAGAGAAGACCTGCATCGCTGTGTTTCCGGATCGCCATGCTGGTTTTTGCCATCTGCATCAAAGATACCAGACCTTCCTGCATTCTGGCACCGCCGGAACAGATGTAAAGGATCACCGGAAGCTGTTCCTCCGTGGCACGTTCAAAAACCCGGGTGATCTTTTCCCCTACGATCTCTCCCATACTGGACATCATGAAACGGCAGTCACAGACACCAAGAGCCACTGGTGTCCCTTTTATGGTACACTTGCCGGTGACCACAGCTTCATCAAGCCCTGTCTTTTCGCGGAGAGCACGAAGTTTTTCTTCATACCCTTTGTACTGAAGGGGATTTCGTTCTTCCATATGGGCGTCCCACTCCACGAAGCTTTTTCTGTCTGCGATCATTTTGATCCGCCGGTAGGCAGGTACATGAAAATAATTTCCGCAGTGTGGACAGATATAATGATTCTGTTTTACCTCATCTACAAAAACCGCTGCTTTGCAGGCATTGCATTTACGCATCAGGTTATCCGGCACCTCCGGAGTGTTTTCATGCTCCTCACCGCGGATATCCCGGACTGTTTTTTTGAACATATGCTTAATTCTCATTGATCTTCACTCCCGCAATGGTATGGCTTGCCAGAAAGCCAGTGTCAAAGTTTCCGGACTGATAATCCTCATTTTTCAAAATCTCATACTGGTAATCAATGTTTGTATCAATTCCGTCAATGATCACCTCACCAAGGGCACTCTGCATTTTTGCAATGGCCGCCTTACGGCTGTCTGCATGGACGATCAGCTTGGCAAGCATGGAATCATAATATGGCGGGATCTTGCATCCGTTGTACACGCAAGTATCCACACGGATCCCGTTCCCTCCCGGAAAATGCGCTCCCTGGATGGTTCCCGGTGAAGGCCGGAAATTTTTCTGAGGGTTCTCGGCGTTGATCCTGCACTCGATGGCGTGTCCCATAATCCGGACATCACTCTGTGATATCTCAAGAGGCATTCCGGAAGCGATTTTCAGCTGTTCTTTTACAAGATCAATCCCCGTCACCCACTCTGTCACCGGATGTTCTACCTGGATCCTTGTGTTCATCTCCATAAACCAGAATTTCCCATCCGGTTCCAGAAGAAATTCGATGGTTCCCGCATTCACATAACCGGCTGCTTTTGCCGCTGTCACTGCCGCATGGCCCATTTTTTCCCTCAATTCCGGTGAAACTGCGGCGCTTGGGGATTCCTCGATCATCTTCTGATGATTTCTCTGGATGGAGCAGTCACGCTCTCCCAGATGGATTACATTTCCGAAGCTGTCTGCAAGGATCTGAAACTCAATATGTCTCGGATTTACCACGAAATGTTCAATATACATGGTACCGTCGCCAAAAGCGATCTCGGACTCTTTTCTGGCTGTTGCGTAGGCCTCCGGAAATTCCTCCGGTGTATTTGCCACGCGCATGCCTTTTCCACCGCCACCAAGAGCTGCCTTGATAATCACCGGATAGCCGATGCGCTCTGCCTCTTTAAGACCGGTTTCAATATCTTCCACATCCCCTTCACTGCCTGGAACTACCGGGACACCTGCCGCGATCATGGTGCTTCTTGCGATCTTTTTGTTGCCAAGCATGCGGATAACCTTTGATGGTGGTCCCACAAATGTAATCCCGCATTTTTCACAGAGTTCCGCAAATCTGGCGTTTTCGGAAAGGAAACCAAATCCCGGATGGATCGCATCCGCACCGGAAACCATGGTTGCGCTGATGATCTGCTCCATATTCAGATAACTCTGTGCGGAAGGTCCCGGCCCGATACAGATGGCTTCGTCTGCCAGCTGTGTGTGGAGGCTTTCCTCATCTGCCTCGGAATAAACCGCTACCGTTGCAATTCCCATTTCCCTGCAGGCACGGATAATACGCACCGCGATCTCGCCTCTGTTGGCGATCAGTAACTTTCGAATCATACAATCACCTTACCCGATCATAAATGTAAGTTCTGCCTCTACGGCAACTTCTCCGTCTACAGATGCCACTGCGGAACCGATTCCCACAGGACCCTTTCTGCGGATGATCTTTGTCTCAAGACGGAGTTTGTCTCCCGGAACTACTTTTCTGCGGAATTTACACTTGTTGATGCCACCGAAATAAGCAGTTTTTCCCTTCATATCCTCCAGGGAAAGGATGGCTACCGCTCCAACCTGGGCCAGTGCCTCCACCATAAGGACACCCGGCATTACCGGCTCCTTGGGAAAATGTCCCCGGAAAAAGTCCTCGCGGAAAGTCACACATTTATATCCAACAGCAAACTCTCCCGGTTCATAATCTTCGATATAGTCCACAAGCAGAAACGGATGTCTGTGCGGGATGATCTCTTCGATCTGTTTTACATCAAGATGTTTCATTTATTTATCCTCCTGAAAGGCTTCGAAAAATTTTATTTGATGCGGAAAAGTTTCTGGCCGTATTCTACAGGCTGTCCATTTTCCACATAGATCTCTGCGATCTCGCCGTCAAAATCACTTTCGATCTCATTCATCAGTTTCATGGCTTCCACAATTGCAAGAACCTGGCCTTTTTTTACCTTATCTCCTACCTGAACGTAAGGCGGAAGATCCTGGGACGGTGCTGCGTAGAAGGTTCCTACCAGAGGAGAAGTTACCAGGCTGCCGGTCTGGTCGTCTGATTTCTGCGGTGTGGGTTCCGGCTGCTCAGTGCTTTGTACGGATGCGGTATCCACTGCCTGTGTTTCTGCTGCATCTTTTCCACCGGCCATTCCTGCTGCCGGAATGTTTTCCACAGTTTTCCCCATAACACCCTGGATAATCTGTGGTTTTCCGTGTTCCATGCTCAAAGTCAGATCTGCTGTCTCGTAAGTAAAAGCGGTAAGTTCTGATGCAGATACGTGATCGATCAGTTCAAGGATCTGGTTAAATTCCATGATTTCACTCCTCCTCATACTTCTTTACAAGCAATGTTCCGTTGTGTCCTCCAAAGCCAAGGGAATTGCTCATTGCATAGCGCACTTCCTGTTCTGCCGGAGCGCCGATCATATAGTTGAGATCCAGCTCTTCCTCTGTCTCTTTTGTTCCCACTGTCTGGTGGATAAAGCCGTCCAGAATGGATTTCACGCATACGATAAATTCAACAGCTCCTGCTGCTCCCAGAAGATGTCCTACCATGGATTTTGTGGAGTTGATCTTCACTTTTTTTGCCGCATCCTGAAATGCAAGTTTGATGGCTCTTGTCTCAAACAAGTCATTGTGATGGGTTCCGGTTCCATGGGCGTTGATGTAGTCCACTTCTTCTGGGGAAACACCAGCTTCTTTCATGGCATTTTCCATGGCACGGGCAGCGCCGCTTCCGTCCTCAGCCGGAGATGTGATATGAAAAGCATCTGCAGTTGCGCCGTATCCCACAACTTCTGCCAGGATATGGGCGTTTCTCTTTTTCGCATGTTCCAACTCTTCCAGAACAACCACACCTGCGCCCTCACCCATAACAAAACCGCCTCTGTCTTTGTCAAAAGGAATAGAAGCGCGCAGCGGGTCCTCACTTGTGCTCAGTGCAGTAAGGCTTGCAAATCCTGCGATTCCGATGGGGCAGATGGCTCCTTCTGTACCGCCTGCAAGCATCACGTCCGCATCGCCGTACTGGATGGCGCGGAACGCATCTCCGATACAGTGTGTTCCTGTTGCACATGCAGTTACCACGTTGGTACATTTTCCTTTTGCACCAGTGGCAATGGAAACATTTCCGGCTGCCATGTTTGTGATCATCTTCGGAACAAGAAGGGGATCAACCCTTGAAGGACCTTTTTCCACAAGCTTCTTCTCATTGGCTTCAGTAGCCTGAAGGCTTCCCACACCGGAACCGATGATCACGCCTACCATATACGGATCTTCCTCTTCCATCTTAAGCCCTGCATGTTCCACAGCTTCCAGGGCAGCCGCTACGGCATACTGGGAAAAAGGCTCCATTCTTCTTGCGGTTCTTGGGTCCATGCGGTCTTTTGCCACAAAATCTTTAAGTTCTGCTGCCAGTGTTGCCTTGTATCCGGTTGTATCAAAACGGGTGATCGGCCCGATTCCCACTTTTCCTTCTTTTACTCCGCTCCAGAAACTTTCCACATCATTTCCGATTGGTGTTACTGCTCCAAGTCCTGTTACTACTACTCGTCTTTTCATCCATCTGTCCTCCTGGAAACTTTCCCTACATTGCCATTCCGCCGTCTACGCGAAGTACCTGTCCTGTGATGTAACGTGCACCGTCCGATGCCAGAAATGCAGCTGCTTTTGCCACATCTTCTGTGGTTCCCATACTTCCCATCGGGATAGATGCCGCAATATTTTCTTTTACTTTGTCAGAAAGTACATCCGTCATGTCCGTTTTGATAAATCCCGGTGCAATGGCGTTGACTGTGATTCCTCTGGATGCCAGCTCTTTTGCGGCGGATTTTGTAAGGCCGATGATTCCTGCTTTGGATGCCGCATAGTTGGCCTGTCCTGCATTTCCCCGAAGGCCTACCACCGATGAAAGGCTGATGATCCGGCCGCTTCTCTGTCTCAGCATCATTCTGGACACATGACGGATGCAGTTGAACGTTCCTTTCAGATTGGTGTCAACAACTCTGGAAAAATCTTCTTCGCTCATCTTCATGAGAAGTCCGTCTTTTGTAACCCCGGCATTGTTTACCAAAATATCAACACGTCCGTATTTTTCTGCAATGGCTTTGAAAAAAACTTCGCATGCATCAAAATCTGCCACATTGCACTGCATGATATCTGCTTCACCACCGGCTGCCTCGATCTCTGCCTTTGTTTCTCTGGCCTTTTCTTCTGAGCCGTTATAATTGATCACTACAAGGTTTCCTGCTTTTGCAAGTTCCAGGGCGATGGCTTTTCCGATTCCACGTGCACCGCCTGTTACCACTGCGATTTTTTTCTCTGACATATGAATTCCTTTCTATCTATACCAGTTCCTGGCAGACTTTTTCTGCATCTTCTACGGTCTGAATGTTATATACTTTTACATTTCTGTCGATCTTTCTCATAAATCCGGCCAGTGTTCTTCCTGGTCCGATCTCCACGAATGTATCCACGCCCTGGCGGATCATGTTTTCCACGCTCTGCTGCCAGCGCACAGAGGAAGAGATCTGTTTTTCCAGAAGTGCTTTTGTTTCAGATGAGTGTTCCACATATTCGGCAGTCACATTGGTGACATAGGGGATCTGAAGTTCATGGAGTGTGACATCATCCAGAACTTTTCCCAGTTCTTTTCCTGCTGTGGCAAGCATTGCTGAGTGGAACGGACCGCTGACATTTAACGGGATCACCCTTCTTCCACCGGCTGCTTTCAGTTTTTCAGAAGCTTCGGAGACCGCCTCACTAAGCCCTGTGATCACGATCTGGCCGGGACAGTTATAATTAGCAATGCTTACGTCTGCAATGTCTGCAAGCACTTCTTCGATCTTCTCTGTTTCCATTCCCATAACTGCCGCCATGCTTCCCTGTCCTGCCGGAACTGCCTGTTCCATAAGGATTCCTCTTTTTCTGACGGTTGTAATGGCGTCCTTAAGATCCATGCCCCCGGCAGCCTCAATGGCACAGTACTCACCAAGGCTTAACCCTGCGGTTACATCTGGATGAAGTCCCATTTCCTCCACCACTTTTTCCATGGCAAGGCAGGTGGTGACCAGCGCTGCCTGTGTGTACTCGGTGAGATCAAGCTGGTCGTTTTCTTCAAAGCAAAGTGCTTTCATATCCAGATTCAGCCACTCGCTGGCCGAATCAAAAACTTCTTTTGCAGTATCGTATTTCTCATAAAAATCTTTTCCCATTCCGGCTTTCTGTGCGCCCTGGCCCGGGAAGATGAATGCTGTTTTTCCCATTTTTTATTCCTCCACAAGAAAACTGTTCTTCTTTACAGCTTCTTTTGTCTCTGCCATCAGTCTTGCCATCAGGTCCTTGCAGGCCGGAATGTCTTTTACCATGCCTGCGATCTGTCCGGACATGACGCTTCCGGTTTTTACATCACCGTCAACAACAGCTTTTCGAAGGCCTCCCAGTGTGAGAAGCTCCAGTTCTTCAAAAGATGCTCCTGCTGCTTCTTTTTCCAGATATTCCTTTGTCATGGGATTTCTTAAGGTACGGACCGGATGACCTGTGGTACGTCCGGTTACTCTTGTGTCGATATCTTTTGCTTTCAGAACAAACTGCTTATAGTTTTCATGTACATTACATTCCTGTGTGGCAACAAAACGGGTTCCCATCTGTACGGCCTCTGCACCCAGCATAAAAGCTGCCGCAATCCCACGTCCATCTGCAATTCCGCCTGCCGCGATCACCGGGATCTTTACTGCATCCACAACCTGTGGTACCAGCGCCATAGTAGTTGTCTCACCGATATGTCCGCCGGACTCAGTTCCCTCAGCAACCACCGCATCTGCACCGCAGCGCTCCATTCTTCTTGCAAGAGCTACAGATGCAACGACCGGGATCACTTTTACTCCGGCAGCTTTCCATTCTTCCATATATTTCTCCGGGCTTCCGGCGCCGGTTGTTACCACTTTGATGCCTTCTTCCACGACGATCTTCGCAACCTCATCGGCGCTTGGGCTCATCAGCATGATGTTTACACCGAAAGGCTTATCTGTCAGTTTTTTTGCTTCGCGGATCTGCTCACGTACCCATTCCGCCGGTGCGTTTGCTGCTGCGATCAGTCCCAGGCCGCCTGCCTCGGATACTGCTGCCGCAATGTGATGGTCTGCCACCCAGGCCATACCGCCCTGGATAATTGGATATTCGATACCAAGTAATTCTGTCACTCTTGTTTTCATTTTTTACCTCCGGGAAATTGAGTCAGGCGGATATTTGCAATCCGCTTTTCTACTTGCTCATAGTTTCAACAGTCCATTAATCGGGACTTTACTTTGTTTGCATCTAATACTCGATCAGGCTCGCGCCATACGTCAGTCCGCCGCCGAATCCTGCAAGGACCAGTTTGTCGCCCTTTTGCAGTTTTCCGCTTTTTTTTACCTCATCCAGAAGAATGAGAAGGCTTGCGGAAGACGTATTGCCGTATCTGTCCATGTTCATGGGAAACTTGGAAATGTCTTCGCCCAGCCGTCTTGCCGCGGAGCGGATGATCCGCTCATTTGCCTGGTGGAGAAGATAATACCGGATGTCCCCATAAGAAATCTTTTCTCTGTAAAGAAGGGTTTTTACAGCTTCCGGTACTTTGGATACTGCAAAAGTAAACACTTCTTTTCCATTCATCTGTATGTAGGTTTCTTTTGCTTTCGGGTCATTTTCGTAACAGATCTGATTTCTGCTCTGCAGGGTAAGTGCGCCGCCTTTTTTTCCAATGGAATGGGTTACCTGTGCATATCTGCCGCCCTCTTCTGCTCTCAGTACAACTGCTCCTGCGCCATCTCCAAAGAGGATACAGGTGCCACGGTCTGTCCAGTCCGTTAAACCGGACAGTTTTTCCGCACCGATCACAAGAGCATTCCGGTAAATCCCCTGAGCCAGGTATGCCTGTGCGGTGTTTAAGGCCAGAAGAGATCCTGTACAGGCTCCGTTCAGATCAAAGCAGGTGGCATTTTCCGCGCCGATCCGCTCCTGTACACCACATGCCACACAGGGCATGATCTCTGTGGGAGAAATGGTGGCCACAAGAATCAGGTCGATCTCTTTCACATCCATTCCTGCATCTTCCACTGCCCGCAATGCCGCCTGCGCTGCCATTGTCACAGTGTCTTCCTCTTCTTTTGCAATATGTCTCTGTACCACACCGGTTCTTTCCCTGATCCATTCATCACTGGTTTCCACCATTTTTGCCAGATCGTTGTTATCCCACACTCTGTCCGGTGCCCAGGAACCAGTTCCACATATTTTACCTGTCATATTTTTCTCCATGATATCTGTCTTACATCAGCCTGTATAAATCTTTACTGCTGTTCTCTGATTTAGCTTTTATCTTAAAATATTTTGATTATCAAATTATATCATTATAAAAGCATTTGTCAAGAAGGAAATTTCCAACAGAATTCCGGTCTGGTATTAATAAAATTTTGTGCTATGATAAAAATGTTGTATAGAAAGAGAGTGTGATAAGAAATGAAAAAGAATATGTTCCTCCGGATTGTCTTCTACGCTGCCGGTCTTCTGATCCTGGCACTGGGGATCATCCCCAATCCGGGAGACGGGATTGTACAGGCTATTTCCGACTGTGTTGGAAAATCTGTTGGCTTCACCAAGAACTGCTTTGACCTCTTTAATATCTGCCTTACTACTTTCATTGGTCTGATCTTCGCTCATAAGCTGATCGGTATCGGACTTGGAACTGTCATCGCCGTACTTGGCGTAGGACGCGTGATCGCAGTATTTAATCATCTTTTTATGAAAAAAATGACAGCTGCCGCAGGCGTGGAGTATTGATCTCCACTACCCTGCTACAGCTGTCTTATTTTTCAGACAGGTATTCCATTCATATTTCTACTTCATCGCCCACTGCGCCAGACACACCGCACCGATCTGCACCAGCAGTATCACCGGCACGCCAACCGCAAATTTGGCTTTACGTGTTTTGTGGTGAAAAAATCTCATACCTAAGATAGCTCCGACGCTGCCACCGATGACAGCACTTAAGATCAGAGTCTTCTCCGGAATTCTCCACATATTGCGGCGGGCCTTCTGCTTGTCGATACCGAAAAGCACAAAGGCCAGGATATTGACCGCAAGCAGATAATAATATATGTAATTGTTCATGTTTTTTCTCCTGATTCAGTGTCCTGTATTTTGGACTTTATAATTTTATGATCAGTACCGGTATCGGCGGATCATTAGGCCGGTTTGCATATTCCGACTGGATCACCAAATATTTATGCGGGTCCAGCTGACGGATAAATGCAAGCATCTCATCCTTCTCCTGAAATCCCGTATCCCCTCCACTGTAAATGCAAAGTGTCATAAGGCCGCCTTTTTTCAAAAGTGCGAGGCCGCTTTCCACTGCTCGTTTGCTACTGTCCGCTCTGGTTGCCACCGAATGGTCTCCTCCTGGAAGATATCCCAGATTAAAGGTGATACAGGATACGGTTTCCATTTCTGCATAGGCAGCCATATTCTCATGGGAATCCAGGATCAGCCGATAATTCTCCGGGCAGTTGTCTTTTTTCAGGCGCTCTTCCGTGTGTTCCAGTGCCTGTTTCTGAATATCAAACGCAAGAACATGTCCCTTTTCTCCCGCAAGTCTGCTTAACAGTGCAGTATCATTTCCGTTCCCCATGGTTGCATCAATACAGATATCTCCCGGCATGACCTGCTGCCGGATAAAGCTTTGCGTGTATGCGGTGATCTGAAGATTTTTCATAATTCATGATAATACGGGCAGATATCTTCATAATGTCCGTCCTTCATACGGAAACCCTTCGGGATCACCCCAAGCTGTGTAAATCCAAGTCTCTCATAAAGATGTCTTGCGTGGACATTGCAAGCCACAACCGCATTAAACTGAAGTACGCCAAAACCGTGCTCTTTTCCCTGTACCAGGCAGTCTGATACCAGCTTTTCTCCAATATGAAGGCCTCTGGAATCCCGGCTTACCGCATAGCTTGCATTGCAGATGTGGCCACATCTTCCAATGTTGTTGGGATGAAGGATGTAAAGACCGTAAACGTTTCCGCTCTCCTCATTCACGGCTGCAGCTGTATAAGTCTGCTCTGCAAAAAAAGCTTTTCCGGTTTCCTCATTCAGACATTCTTCCTGCGGAAAAGCAACGCCATCTTCCACCACTTCATTCCAGATCCGGATCAGATCCGGAAGATCTTTTTCTTCATATTTTCTTACTGTAATATTCATAATGATTGTCTCCTCTATTTAAGTAATTCCACATTCCGCCCGTCTCTTCTGAGCACGCCCTCATCCGAAAGATTTTTGATCTCACGCATCATGGCACTTCGATCCACACTTAAGTACTGGGCCAGTGCGGTGTAGGACATGGGCAGTTTAAATTTCCCAGTATTTTTCTCCGCAGCCAGAGAATGCAGATAGGCCATCAGTTTCTTCCTGGTGGAAGATCTGGAAAGCATATAGATCCGGTCCGTCTGCTGTCTGGAGCGAAGCGCCGTCATCTGCAGAAGATTGCTGACCATCTGGCTGTGATGATGACAGGCATTTTCGCAGCGCTTGATCACATGCTCATAATCAATAAACATCACCTTCGTCACGGTGGTGGCACACACATAATAATGCTGGGAATCCGACGGAAGCAAAAACGGTTCACCAAATACACTGTCCTTATTCAGTTCATCGATGACATACTCATTTCCATCTTCATCACAGCAGTAAAGCACCGCCCGTCCCTCCTGGATCAGCCCGATCTTTTTCATGGAACTGGAATATTCCATAATGGTTTCTCCATTCTGAAAAACAGCCTCCCGAACTTTGAAACAGACACGCATTCTTTCCTGTTCTTCGGGCAAAATATCCGTAAATAAAGTAATGTGCTCCATGTTTTTCCTCCCTCGCACCAGCCAGATGAACCGTACATGTTTCTGATTTTATACCAGCACAGAAAAAATGTAAAGTCTGTAAAATTCTTCCTGTTTTGTTGTATTTGCAACAGTTTTCTTTCGCAGAATCTGTTATATTTTTATCAAAGTTAAGAAACAAACAAAACACAGTCACATAAATAAATCCACCATAGAAAGAAAAGAGGAATTGCTCATGAAAATCACAGATACCATCAAATATGTAGGCGTTAATGATCATCAGGTTGACCTTTTTGAAGGCCAGTACAAAGTGCCAAACGGCATGTCCTACAACTCCTATGTGATCCTGGACGAAAAAGTTGCGGTTATGGATACTGTAGATGCCAATTTTACCCACGAATGGCTGGATAATATTCAGCAGGTTCTGGGTGACCGGAAACCGGATTATCTGATCGTACAGCATATGGAACCGGACCACGCAGCCAACATCGCCAATTTCATGAAAGTTTATCCGGACACCACCGTTGTTTCCAACAAAAAAGCCTTCGGCATGATGCAGAATTTCTTTGACCTGGATCTGGAAGGCCAGCAGGTTATCGTAGATAATGGTGGAACTCTTTCTCTTGGAAAGCACAACCTGACTTTTGTATTTGCGCCGATGGTTCACTGGCCGGAAGTTATGGTTACTTATGACAGCACAGAAAAGGTTCTTTTCTCCGCAGACGGTTTCGGAAAATTCGGTGCCCTGGATGTGGAAGAGCCATGGGATGATGAGGCAAGAAGATACTTTATCGGCATCGTTGGTAAATATGGCGTACAGGTACAGAACCTTCTGAAAGTAGCCGCAACTCTGGATATCCAGACGATCTGCCCGCTTCACGGGCCGGTCCTCAACGAAGATCTTGGACATTATATCAGCCTCTATGATACCTGGTCTTCCTACACACCGGAAGATGACGGAATCGTAATCGCCTACACTTCCGTATACGGCCACACAAAAATGGCAGTCCAGCAGCTTGCTGACAAATTCCGCAGCAAAGGATGTCCAAACGTTGTTGTCTATGACCTTGCAAGAGATGACATGTCTCAGGCACTGAGCGACGCTTTCCGCTACTCCAAACTGGTTCTGGCAACCACCACATACAACGCAAGCATCTATCCATTTATGAACGACTTTATCACCCGCTTGGTAGAGCACAACTTCCAGAACCGCACCGTAGGGCTGATTGAAAACGGAACCTGGGCACCGCTGGCAGCGAAAGTCATGAAAGAGATGCTTTCCAAGTGCAAAAAGATCAACTGGCTGAATACCACCGTTAAGATCATGTCCGCAGTAAATGAAGAAAACCGCAACCAGATGGAAGCTATGGCTGATGAACTCTGCCAGGAATACATTGCCAAAAGCGATGATCTTGCCAACAAGAGTGATATGACCGCTCTGTTCCGCATCGGTTACGGCCTCTATGTGGTAACTTCCAACGATGGCAAAAAGGACAACGGCCTGATCGTCAACACCGTTACACAGCTTACTGACAATCCATACCGCGTAGCTGTCAACATCAACAAGGCCAACTACTCTCACCACGTGATCCAGCAGACCGGTATCATGAACGTAAACTGTCTGTCTACAGAAGCTCCGTTCTCTGTTTTTGAACAGTTCGGATTCCAGTCCGGCAGAAGCACCGATAAATTTGCAGGCCAGAAAGTGAACCACTCTGACAATGGACTGGTATTCCTGGACAAATATATCAATGCTTTCATGTCCCTGAAAGTGGAAAACTACGTAGATCTTGGCACTCACGGAATGTTCATCTGCAGCGTCACAGAGGCCCGTGTTATGAGCGATCAGGATACCATGACTTACACCTACTACCAGAAACACGTAAAACCGCAGCCACAGACTGAAGGCAAAAAAGGCTGGGTATGCAAAGTCTGCGGATATATCTATGAAGGCGATGAACTTCCGGAAGATATCATCTGCCCTCTGTGCAAACATGGCGCTGTGGATTTTGAACCAATCGAAGGATAAAACGAAAATCCCGATAAACAAATTTTATCCGGTTACAACTCCCTTGTTTTTACAAATTATAAACCATCCAAAAAAGACAGGCTCCTTAGCGGCCTGTCTTTTTTGCATTCACATGATTCTTATTTCATCAGTCTGATAACCTGCTCTGCGGTATCTGCCAGATTCAATTTTGCGTTCTCATTTTTCATGGCCTCTTCCAGAGTTACCACTCCGCGGAGGATCGGGAAGAATGCATCAATTCCCGCATCGTTGCAGGCTCTTGCGTCACGCTGTACGGCACCTGCAAAAGCGATCACTTTTTTGCCATATTTCTTTGCAAGCTTTGCGACACCTACCGGTGCTTTTCCCATGGCTGTCTGGCCATCCATGCGGCCCTCGCCTGTGATCACAAGATCTGCGTCCTTAATGTAATCCTCAAGTTTTGTCTCATCCAGTACGATATTAATTCCGGATTCCAGAACTGCATCGGTAAATGTCAGGAATGCAAATCCCATTCCGCCGGCTGCTCCTGTTCCCGGATACACTGAATCTGCTTTTGGAAAACGCTCTTTTGCAAGCTCTGCATAAGCACCCAGCCACTGGTCCATATCTCTGATCATCTCCGGTGTGGCACCTTTCTGCGGTCCGTAGATGGCACTGCATCCAAGGTCTCCGCAAAGAGGATTTGTTACATCGCAGGCAACACGGAATTTACATTCTGCAAGTTCCGGGATCACATAGGCATCTGTGATCTCCGCGATATCTTTCAGGCCTCTTGCTCCCGGAAGGACCTGTTTTCCATCTTTATCCAGAAATGCATAGCCAAGTGCCTGGAGCATTCCCACACCGCCGTCATTGGTAGCACTTCCGCCGATGCCCACAATAAATCTGCGGCAGCCTTTTTCGATAGCATCCTTGATCACTTCACCGACACCGTAAGTTGTCGTGTAAAGAGGATTTCTTTTTTCGTCCGGAACCTGTGTGATTCCTGCCGCACCGGCCATCTCAATCACTGCGGTCTTTGTGCTTTCGATGATACCGTACTCGCAGATCACCGGCTCCCCAAGAGGGCCTGTAACTTTTACATGCTCTGTTTTTCCGTTCATTCCTGCAACAAGAGCTTCTACCGTTCCCTCTCCGCCATCTGCCAGCGGTCTTACCTGAACCTCCGCGTCTGCGTACACACGATGAATCCCTTCTGCAGCTGCAAAACCTGCCTCCATGGATGTCATGCTGCCTTTAAAAGAATCGATTGCTGTTACTACTTTCATTGTATTTTCCTCCTGTGAAATTTTTTATATAAAGTCAAGCGGATATTCGCAATCCGCATTCGCTGTCTACCATTCTGTTTTTAATCTTAATAAAATCGAGCTTGGATGTATATATTATATATACTATATTTTTCAATAATTTCTGTTTTCTATTGTTATAGGTAACACATCCAATTTGAACCTCTGAAATATATATGATATACTGACCGAAAGAAAGCACATCAACTTTTCCAGGAGGATTCATGATCACACACATCAGCCACACTCTCGCCCAGCAGATCGTCAATACCATCAAGGACGTCTGCAGTTATGATATCAATTTCATCAACTCATCCGGCACCATTATTGCCAGCACCAACTCTGCCCGGATCGGAGCTTTTCATGAAATCGGCCGGAAAGCTGCTGTAACCGGTACTACCATCGAAGTGGCAGAATCCGATAATTTTACAGGAACCCGCCAGGGTATCAACATGCCTCTTTACCATGAAGACCGTCTTTTGGCTGTAATCGGCATCACCGGTTCCCCGGAAAAAGTACGCAAATACGCCTTTCTGGCACAGCGCATCACCAGCCTCCTGATCCGGGAACAGGAACTTGGCCAGTACAGCCGACATCAGGCGGACAAAAAGCAGTTTGTCATCAGTTCCCTGCTCCACGGAGACACCCAGAACCCGGAATATCTTCTGAAATGCCTGAAAGAATTTCAGATCGATCCGGATACACCCAAGCGACTGATCCTGATCCATACATATCCGGCTGCTTCTGGACAAAATTATACCGATTCTGTCAGCGGTTCTGTTCTTTCAGAACACCAGATCCAGAATTTTTTCAAAACTGCCGGGATCACCCTGTACACCTTCCGCTATCCCGGAGATTATCTCGCTGTCGCAGACAATTCCGGTTTTTCTGCGCTTTCCGGAACGCTTCATAATTTCGCAAAGAAACATGCTGACACTCTGGCCATTGCCGTTGGCCGGTCCGTATCGCTGTATCAGCTGGGACTTTCCCTTACTACTGCTGAAACTGCCCTGCGAAGCCTTAGTTTTCACCAGCCTTCTACTGACAACATCTGTGCAGAAAATTACGCAGTTTTCGATGATCTCACTCTGGAAATTGTTCTCTCTTCCGTATCTCCGGAAGACCGTGAAGAATTTTCCGGAAAAACCATTGGTCAACTGTCTCCGGATGAAAAGGAACTTCTGCGAACTTATTTTTCTCTGGAGATGTCTCTGGCCGATACCGCGGAGAAACTTTTTCTCCACAAAAATACTCTCCAATATAAATTAAACCACATTTATAAAAAATGTGGTCTCAATCCCCGGAAATTCCGGGATGCTGTTCTGTTGTATCTGGCGCTGGAAATGGAATAAACAGGCCCATTTTTACAAAAGATTTTTCAGTTCATCCAAATGCTTTATCACATGATCCGCCTTATGTGTCCGTTTCACATTCTCCAGTTCCGCTTCTTCCATCTTCTCCCGGCAGAACCAGCAGGTCTCCATCCCTGCTGCCTGTCCGCCTGCGATATCAGCAGTCAGGGAATCCCCCACGATCATGCATTCTTCTGCTCTGATCCCCGGAAGCTGTTCCAGACAGCGCTCGAAAAAACGTACATCCGGCTTATCCACGCCAATCTTCTCAGACACAAAACAATGGTCAAAATCCTTCAACATATCCGCTTTTTTCAGCCTGCAGATCTGCTGCTCATAAGGACCGTTGCTGGCTGTGCAGAGGATATATTTTCCCTGTAAATAATCAAGGATTTCCTTCGCTCCCTCCACAGGTACTGCACTGTAAAACAGGCACTTCCGAAACAGCATCTCCATGGCCACACCATCTGCCTCAAGCCCCAGTTTCTTAAGGATCGCCTGCCAACGCACATAGGGGAGATCATCCATCGTCAGGATCCCCTGTTCGATCTTTTTCCAGATCTGGTCATTCTCCTCCTTGAAAACTGTAAACATTTCCGGCTTATATGTAAGACCTGCATCCTCAAAACAATGCTCCATACCTTCCTGTGCCGCCGCGTCAAAATCCAGCAGCGTATTATCAATATCCATAAAAACAGCTCTGATCATTTCACTATCCTTTCACATGAAATCCAAACTCATCCTCCAGAGGAATCTCTTTTGCTTCAATTCCCTCAATCTCCACAAAATTCTGCTGAGAAAGGCGTTCTACCATTTCCCGGATTTCTTCTCTGGTTCCCTGCACTTCCATCTCCACACGGTCATCCCAGAGATTTTTTACCCAGCCGGTCAGCCCCATGGACTGTGCAATATAATAAGAGCGGTAACGAAATCCCACTCCCTGTACTCTTCCTGAAAAATAAAAATGTTTTCGAATCTTTTCCATCTGGCACCTCATATTTTCTGTCTCAACTATTCCGTCTCTGTATCTCCACCCAAAATTCTCCTGCATCCGCCGCAGGAATGTCTTATCCAGATTATATAATAATTCTTTACAAGTTGTAAAGTTATAACCGCCTGTCTATTGGAAACTATAAACATCTGCGGTATAATAGTTTTTACCAGAATAAAAAGAAAACTGCTTTCTTTTACAGAAAATATTTTCAACAAAATTCGTCATCAGGAGGTAATCATTATGAACGAAAGCATCAAAAACATGCTGGAGCGCAGAAGCATCCGCGCCTACAAAAAAGACCTTGTTCCACAGGAAACTCTGGATGTGATCCTGGAAGCCGGAGAATATTCACCAAGCGGCATGGGACAGCAGAGTACTCTTATGGTAGTAACACAGAATCCGGAACTGGTTGCAAAACTTTCCAAAATGAACGCAGATGTTATGGGCAGTAAAGCAGATCCGTTCTACGGCGCCCCAACTGTAATCATTGTCTTTTCCGACAGCAAAATGGGCACCTGCGTGGAAAACGGAAGCCTTGTGATGGGAAATCTCATGAACGCCGCTCATGCTCTTGGCGTCGATTCTTGCTGGATCCACCGTGCAAGAGAAGTTTTTGATTCCGAAGAAGGAAAAGAACTGAAGAAACAGTGGGGTGTTCCGGATGAATATATTGGTATCGGCCACTGTGTTCTGGGATACCGTGACTGCGAATATCCGACAGCAAAACCTCGTAAAGAAGGCTTTGTAATCCGCGTTTGATCGTCTGAATATGTACAAAAAATCTGACAGATCTGCATTTTACACATCGCCGTGTATTATGCAGAAATCTGTCAGATTTTATTTTCTCTTATTTCAGTGCCTTATCCTTATATCTGGAAATCTCCTCCAGATATTTTTTTCCAAGGGCACTGATATTGACACCTTTTCTGGCAATATAGCCGATGGTCATGATCTCATCGGAATCCAGCTTCACCGCACAGTAATCAGAACCGTTCAGATCTTCACAGATAATGCCGGAACATAGAGTGTATCCGTTAAGTCCTACCATCAGGTTCAGCATGGTGGCCCTGTCATCGGCTTTGATCAGCCGTTTGTACTCATAGGTGCTCAAAACCTCCTCTGCAAAATAAAAGGAATTATTCCCCCCCTGCTCAAAAGACAGGCACGGGTATTCTTTCAGTTCTTCCAGAGTAATCTTCTCACGTTTCGCCAGGGGATGGCCTTTCCACATGTAAACGTAGATCCTGCAGTTGAGAAGTTCGTGAAACTCCAGGCCATATTCGTGAAACATTTTTGTAAGTACTTTTCGGTTAAAATCATTCACATAGAGGATCCCGATCTCACTTTTAAAATTCCGCACATCCTCGATCACCTGATGTGTTTTGGTCTCATGGACCGCAAATTCGTACTCATCCATGCCGAACTGTTTTACCAGCTCCACAAAGGCATTGACTGCGAAAGTATAATGCTGCATGGAAACACTGAACTTTTTGCGGGACTGCTCTTTGGAAATATATTTGGCTTCCATCAGTTCATACTGTTCTACTACCTGCCTCGCATACCCCAGGAATTCTTCCCCTGCGGGCGTTACGGCGATTCCACGGTTTGTTCTTCTGAAGATCTCAACACCTGTCTCCGCCTCCAGTTCCCGGATCGCCGTGGAAAGACTTGGCTGGGAAATATAAAGGCTTTTGGCTGCCTCGTTCATAGATCCGGCTTTTGCAATTGCTATGGTATATCTGAGCTGTGCCAGAGTCATCTGTCTGTATTACCTCCCTGTATTCTATATCAGGCGGATATCTTTCCACCTGGTGTAAAACATTTATTTAAGATAATTTTTATCTACATATCCTTCTTTTCCAAGTTTCGGAACATATACATACCAGTAAGTGCTGTCTTCTTTTTCAATGATCTCAACCGTATCTCCTGTGTTCAGCTGGGCGATCTCATTGTTTTTATCGTAAGCTTTTGCACTTCTAAGTGCCAGAAATCCTTTTTCTACCTGAACTGTCATGGTCGGATACGTAACTTCTGATCCACCTGTCAGATAATCTTTATCTACATATCCCGTTTTGTCAAGCTGCGGAACATATACATACCAGTAGTTACTGTCACTGGTATCCTTTACCTGCACCATATCTCCGGTATTCAGACGGCCGATTTCATTGCTGTCATTATATGCTGCCTGGTTTCTGAGTGCCAGGTAACCTTTCTCTACCTTTACTGTCCACAGACCACTGTTGTAGATATAGCGGTTATCCACATATCCGGATTTATCCAGCTTCGGGGCATATACATACCAGTAGGTGGAATCGCTGCTGTCTTTTACAAGAACGGTGTCTCCAGTATTCAGACGGCCGATCTCATTGCTGTCATTATATGCTGCTGTATTTCGAAGTGCCAGATAGCCGCTTTTTACTTTTACCGTCCAGGAGTCATTCGTGGCCGTTGTATTTTCCACCACCTGGAGGTAATTTTTGTCCACATATCCGGATTTATTCAGCTTTGGCGAATATGCGTACCAGTAAGTACTGTCTTTTTTGTCCATAACCTCTACCAGATCTCCGGTATTCAGCTGACCGATTTCATTATTTCTGTCAAAAGATTTTTCACTTCTCAATGCCAGATAACCGCTGGTAACCTGCACTTTAAATGTTGTGCCTGCTGCTTTTGCATTCTGTGTTGTAAACAGGAATGCCATTATAAGTGTAAAAATAAAAAGTGCCAGCCATTTCACTGTCTTCTTTTCTGACAGTAAGTTTCTTTTCTCCATAATTCCGCCTCCCTTTCCTTTTGTTAACCGGATATTTGTAATCCGCTTGTTTTATGTTTCATCGATTATCCCTGCACAGGCAGCTGCAGGATTTTATATTAATATTATATCATATTTTTTCCTTTTCTCTGTAAGAACCATGTGTCTGGTCAAGTCCAAATCGGGCTTTCTTTTTTACAGGTCTTGACTTATTAAATTTGTAGTGTTATATTACAGATAGAACAAGAAACCAACGATCCCCGGGGCTGTTTTCCCGGGGCATTTTATAGGTAAATAAGATTATAAGGGAAGGTGAATACCATGGCAGTAAAAAGAGATTATTACGATGTTCTGGGCATTGACCGGAACGCAGATGAAAAAACAATAAAAAAAGCATACCGTAAACTGGCAAAAAAATATCACCCGGATACCAACGCCGGTAATCCGGATGCCGCAGATAAATTCAAGGAAGTAAACGAAGCCTACGATATCTTAAATGACCCGAAGAAGAAAAAAATGTACGATCAGTTTGGCCACGCTGCTTTTGAGGCAGGTGCTGATCCGGGAGCCGGTGCAGGTGCCGGTGGATTCGGCGGATTCCAGAGTAGCGGCAATGGCGGCTATCAGGAATTTCATTTTAACGGTGAAAATATGGACGATATTTTCGGCGATATCTTCGGAAATATGTTCCACGGCAGTCACGACGGCGGGTTCCACAGCGGATTTGGCGGAAGCGGGTTCCATAGTGGCAGCGGTTTCGGCGGATTCCATCAGCAGGATTTTCCACAGAAAGGCTCCGATGTGAAGGCCAGCATCAACGTTACCTTCGATGAAGCAGCTTTTGGCGCAGATAAAAGGATCTCCTTGTCCAGCCCGGACGGAAGCTCCGGTGCACCGCAGACATTACAGGTTCACATTCCGGCAGGTATCGATACCGGCAAGAGTATCCGTCTGAAAGGAAAAGGCATGCCTGGAACCGGTGGCGGAGAACCTGGTGACCTACTTCTGAAAGTTACCGTAGGAACCCGTCCTGGATATGAGCGGAAAGGATCCGATGTTTATACCACCATCTCCATTCCGTACACAACGGCTGTTTTTGGCGGTGAAGCTACGGTTCCTACTCTTTACGGAAACGTGATCTGCAAGATCCGGGAAGGCATGCAGTCCGGTTCTAAGATCCGTCTAAGAGGAAAAGGCATCGTTTCCATGAAGAACCCGTCCATCCGCGGCGACCAGTACGTAACCATCCAGATCCAGGTTCCACAGAATCTGAATTACACCGCCAAAGAGAAACTTCATGAGTATGCAAGGGCATGTGGACTGGAACGGAGTAATGCCAATGGATCGCATGTGGCGTAAATAGTTAGTACCAGGGTCAAGCGGATATTCGCAATCCGCATTCGGTTAAATAAAAAGAGTATCACAGATCTCATCTTTATCCATGAGTTTCTGTGATACTCTTTTTTTGATCGTCAAAGGGATATTTGCCATCCCCATTCAATACTTCTTATTTATGACAATGTCATATCTCCATCTTTCACCCATCCAAGTTTACGTACAAACATATTGATGAGCGGGCAGAGGACTGCCGGGAGGATGAAGGAGATCAGGAAAAGTCCTGCCCAGTCCATGGCTGTGACTGCTGTCTTGGTTCCTTCTGCAATATCATTCATCCATCCTGTATACACACCGATCTGTCCTACAAAACCACAGGTACCCATTCCTGAGGATACAGCTGTTCCATTCATCTGCAATTTAAAGAGACAGGTCGCGATAGGTCCTGTGATGGCGGATGTGAGGATTGGTGCAATCCAGATCCTTGGATTTCTGACGATATTTCCCATCTGGAGCATGGAGGTTCCGATTCCCTGAGAAACCAATCCGCCCCATTTGTTTTCCTTAAAGGACATAACCGCAAAACCTACCATCTGTGCACAGCAACCTGCTACTGCGGCGCCACCTGCCAGTCCGGTAAGTCCCAGAGCCGCACAGATCGCAGCAGAAGAAATCGGCAGTGTCAGTGCGATTCCCACAAATACGGAAACCAGGATTCCCATAAAGAACGGCTGCAGGTCCGTTGCCCACATAATTACGCTTCCCACTTTCATGGCAGCTTTTCCAAGGGCAGGTGCCCACCATGCGGAAAGACCTACGCCCACACCAATGGTTACAAGAGGAGTTACAAGGATATCGATCTTTGTCTCCTTGGAAACTGCCTTACCGATCTCAGCCGCAACAATTGCAACAAACAGTACAGCCAGAGGGCCACCTGCTCCGCCAAGTGCATTGGAGGCAAAACCAACAGTGATCAGTGAAAACAGTACCAACGGCGGGCAATGCAATGCGTAACCGATAGCTACTGCCATGGCAGGTCCGCTCATGGCAGAGGCCAGAGAACCTACCGTGTACTGGGTGTCATTGACTGTGGCAACTGCCATAGTCAGAAACGGAATGTGGAACTGTGTGCCAAGGGTGTTGATGATCGTACCGATCAGCAGGGAACAGAAAAGTCCCTGTGCCATGGCTCCCAGTGCATCGATACCGTATCTCTTCAGGGAGATCTCGATATCCTTCCGTTTCAGAAATGCTTTGAATTTTTCCATTTTAAAACTCTCTCCTTACCCTGATCCTTTTCCCGTCAGATCAGTTCTTATTTGCAAAAGGTCTCGCTTACTTTCTCAAGTTCCTCGCGGATGGAAATATGCTGCGGACATACTTCCTCACACTGTCCGCATTTTACACATTCATCTGCACGCTTTCTGCCGTGACTGACTACCAGCCAGTCTTCCTGATGGGCTGCAGCGGCTTTATTTCCGTACAATGTCAGATAATTCATTGCTGTAAAGGAACCGGAAATTCCAATCTCCATCGGACAGACCTTTGCGCAGTAGTTACAGGTTGTGCATGGGATCAGCGGAATTTTGCTCATAGCCTCTCTTGCCTTATCAAGAGTCTCTTTCTCACTGTCAGTGAGGCCGTTGAAATCCTTCATAAAAGAAAGGTTATCCTCCATCTGTGCAACATTGCTCATTCCGGAAAGTACGGTGATCACGCCTTCCAGATTTGCCGCAAAACGGATCGCCCAGGATGCTGTAGATGCTTCCGGCTCTGCTTCCTTCAGAAGCTTTTCCACTGATTCCGGCGGAGTTGCAAGCATGCCGCCTTTTACAGGTTCCATGATAATGACCGGTTTTCCATGTTTTCTGGCTACCTCGTAGCAGGCTCTTGACTGGATCGCCGGATTTTCCCAGTCTGCGTAATTGATCTGCAGCTGTACAAATTCCATTTCCGGATGTGCAGTGAGAAGTGCATCCAGTTCCTCCGGTGTGGAATGGAACGAAAATCCTGCATGTCTGATCAGACCGGCTTCCTTCTGTTCACGAATCCAGTCCCATAAACCGTACTCATCAAAATATTTTGTTCTGTGCTCTCCAAGATTGTGGAGAAGATAGAAGTCGAAATATCCTGCCTTTGTTCTCTCCAGAGATGTTTTAAACTGTGCAAGAGCTTCATCTCTTGTCTTGCAGTTGATCCAGGCTGCCATCTTGGTGGCAAGCTGATATTTTTCTCTCGGGTAACGCTCTACCAGTGCCTCACGGATAGCGTCTTCACTTCCTGCATAAGCCCACGCTGTATCAAAGTAAGTAAATCCAGCTTCCATAAATTTGTCTACCATGACTTTGGTCTGCTCCACATCGATCACACCTTCGGATTTCTGCGGAAGTCTCATGAGACCAAAACCAAGTTTTTTGATTTCTTCGCCTAAATATGCCATATTTTTTTCTCCCTTCTTATTCCATTCCGGAAAATTTTCCACATCATTATATCATCTGTTATATCGTCTGATAAACAATATTCCAGACACTGATATCTCCCGGACTGTTATATTTTTACTGCAGGAAAAAAACTGCGTTTCTCCTATTATAACGGTATTTACTCCAGCAGTAAACCTTTTTCTTTTACAAGTGTCAAGACAGTGGAAATCTTGTATCTGCAAACAAAAAGCAGCTGTCGCACTTTTACAGCACGACAACTGCCTTTTGTTCTACTTCTTCTGCATCTGTTTATTCTCTTTTCCATAAAGAAATGGCCTTGCCACTGTCCGGTTGAAAAACTCAATCAACGGTCCCATAAAAAATGCGGTGACAAGGGTTCCGGCTCCTACAACCGCGCCCATGAAAAATCCGGCCGCTGTTGTGATCACATCCGTTCCGATCCTGCACATCCGGAAAGGAATCCGGGTTCGTTTATCCAGAATCAGTGCATAGGCATCATAGGCGGAAACTCCCATATCTGCTGTAAAATACAGTGCCGACGCAAAACACATCATTACAACAGCGATACACATCAGAATCACTCTTACTCCAAATGTTCTCTCCGGCAGATACCTGTCAAAAAGCTGCATTCCTTTTTCCACGATAATTCCCATAAAAAACAGGTTCAGCACAGTTCCAAGTCCGATAAAATGTCTGTCCAGAAAGAATACTCCCAGCAGCATCAGTGCATTGATGGCAATATAAACATAACTGTATTTTATTCCTGCAAGATTCCACACACCCATGACAAAACAGGAGTTGGGATCTGTCCCAAAATCAGATGCCTTGAAAATGGCCACACTGACACCAGCCAGAAAGATTCCGGCAAATGTCATGAGGATTCTTTTTACTGTTAATGAATTCATCTTTCTTCTTTACACCTCTGATCAAATATTTTAAACTGATATTATCTATAATCATGCATCGAAAGGCAGGAAATTCCCATGGAAAACAAACAGGTCCTGAACCGCCAGACTTCATCAAAAGAACTTCATCTTATTTCCTGCGGATGGGAAAAATGTACGCCGGAACAATCCTACGGCCCTGGTGTCCGGCGATATTACACCATCCACTTTGTGCTGAACGGACAGGGATATTTCTATATGAATAACCGAAAATATGCTCTGAAAGCCGGCCAGTGCTTTTTCATTCCTCCTGTGACCAGCTCTCTCTACAAAGCAGAGCCTTCTGATCCCTGGACTTATATCTGGATCTGTTTCAATGGAGAAAACGCTCCCATCCTCTGTGAACACTGCCATCTTACTGAGGAAACTCCGGTCCAACAGCTGGATTCGGTTCTTCCCTATCAGGAAACCATTCTTGAAATGATGACTCACCCGCAGCTGACGCCCTCCAATGAAGCCTATATCCAGAGTGGTCTTTACCGGATCATCGCCATGCTGGAGGAAGAATTTCATGCTTCCTACACGACCATGGAATCCAACGAGAATTTTTATATCACACAGGCTGTTGATTACATCAAAAAAAGTCCGCTTCAGGATATTACTGTTACCGATGTTGCCGACTATCTGCATATCAGCCGCAGTCACCTTTACGGACTTTTCAAAAAACATCTTGGAACCACGCCCCAGGCTTTCCTGACTTCCGCCAAGATCATCAATGCCAGGGAACTTCTGACGATCACGGATATCCCTGTATCCAGCGTGGCGATCTCCTGTGGATATCAGAATCCTTTTGCATTCTCCCGTGCCTTCAAAAAAGAAACCGGCATGACGCCCCGGGAATACCGGGAAAAATATCATCATGCCGAGGATCTTCTGGATTGCTGAATCCCTTCTTCGGATTTACGGAACAACTACCTTTGCATTGTAGTATTCCACGGTTGCATCCATGGTCGGACCTTCATTGTCATACCAGTCGTAAGTGATGGTCTCGCCATTTTCTCCCCATACTTCCGGGCAGTCGATCTCTTCCCAGTCAAGTGGAACAAAATGCTCTTTCTGTTCTGATGCCCGCAGCATGATCTGATGCAGCTCCTCAAATTCTTCCGGATTCAAGACTCCGGGTTTTGCGGACACAAACAATGGTGTACCGCTCTTTGCAAGAACATCTGCCCACTGGCGGTTTTTATCCCACGGGATCATTCCGAAAATGCCGACGCAGTCTGCATCAATATGATAAAAAGCATTGTGCTGTGGAAGACGGAATGCCAGTGTATTTACTCCCATTCTTCTGGTACGCTCCCAGATACGTCCACTGGTATCATCACCGGTCCGGTTCAGGTGCATCAGGCCTGCGCCCAGGTGTCCGATGGTGTTGCATCCGATGATCACTGCGTCGTTGCTGCGGGAAGCATCATAAACTTCCTGATAAAGCATTTTTACAATTTCTGCGCTGGTTTTGGTCTGGTCGTAGAAATGCCATTTTTCCATGGAATTGTCTCTTAAATTCGCCTCAAATCCCCATTTCCCAAAGAGATCAAAAGTTGAAAAATCATGTTTGATCAGAGTGTATCCCCAGTCGCAGATACGCTCGATATCTCCTCGGATATATGCCAGTGCGTCCGGATGGGACGGATCGAGACAGTCATTATAGGAAATCCGCCACTCGTCCGGAATGTTCTCATCCTCATTAAGAAGCAGACGTACCCAAATACCCGGGCGGACACCTTTTTCTTTCAGCTTGTCTGCAAGACCTTTCATATCCGGGAACTTGGCATTACCTTTTGTCCATGGGCCACCATTGTATTCATCCAGGCGGTGGTGCTCCTGCCAGCAGTCATCAATAACCATGAACGGAGGATTTTTCGCCCCTTCGGTCAGTTTCAGGATGTAATCGGTATCACTTAAGATCTCCTCTTCGGAACTGTCGCCGTAAGCATAGTACCAGTTGTTGCTTCCATATACCGGAAACTCCGGGAAGATCGGATCTGTACACATTTTTTCACAGAATTTCTGTGCAGTTTCAAAAGTATCTGCTCCCTCTGCTTCCATGCAGACGATCTGTGCGGCACGCAGTTTTCTTCCTTTCAGCTGTACGCCTGTATTACCGCAGCGAACATCCAGAAATAATGTGATTCCCTTGGTATCTGCCTGCCAGCAGCACATAGCGGAAGGGCGGACCTTTACACCAAAGCAGAGGACTTTCTCAGAAAGCTTCGCCAAAAAATACCATGGCAGATAACGGTTGCCGCTCATTCCATGCCATTCCACATCACCATAGGTACGTTCCCAGGCATCTCCCAGGAATCTGGCGGATTTCGGGATCTTGTAATTCCATCTCAGTTTTACACATCTTACTGCATCTTCTGAGGTGACAAATATATCCTCATGTTCATCCGCATCCTGAAATTCTACGGTAGTTGCACCGGCAGTTACGATCGGCTGCCCACCCTGGCATACCAGTCTCTCATCTTCTGTTTCCACCGTTACATAATCCGGTACACCAAGTTTAAAATCTGCATATGTTTTCTGCATTATTCTCTCCTCCTGATATGAGCAAGTCCCTGCCCGCTGCTTATTGTTGATTGCTTTTCACAACCCTGCAGGGGACTTCCTTGCTTCTGTTAGATATAAGCATTTCACACTTTCTGTTCTTGTTATTTAGCGCTTTCCTTCTATTATCTGTACAAACCCAAACAACATATGGGAAGCTTTCTTTCATACTACTTATCTATATGCTTTATTATATTGATTTTTTGTTTTTTTTCTATGCTTTAAAGTTTTTATAACATTGCAGAATGTTCACTTTGTAAAACTCGTCTCTGCTATTTTTCATCCAACCCGTGACTCGTATATTAGACATTTGTAAATATGTCAGGCCTCACTCCTGTTTTTGATACCTTATTGCAGGACTAAGTTCCACCCCTGATTCCAACAAAAGAACATAAAGGGCTAAAGGTGGAAATTAGTTTTTCATTTTACGGAAAATGTGAAGAAATTGTGATTTTAGCACTCACTTATTGACTTTGCTAACAGCAAGTGTTATATTACATATAGAACAAGGGAAGAGATAAAAAAAGAGCTTCCGGATGTTCAGAATAACCAAACAATCACCACTGCGGAATAACCCAAAGTGGTAACGATATACCGACAACAGTTGGATCTCTTGATCCACCGGAACGGCTTTTCAATTTGAAAGGAGAAATGACTTATGATGTTCCCGAGTGTATTTGGAGAAAACTTATTTGATGACTGGATGGATGATTTTGGATTCAGAGACAACTTCTTTAGTGGTAAGAATCCTCTTTATGGCAAACATGCCAAAAATATCATGAAAACCGATGTACGTGAAACAGATAAAGGATATGAACTGGATGTAGATCTTCCTGGATTTAAGAAAGATGAAGTACAGGTACAGCTGAAAGACGGATATCTTACTATTTCCGCTGCCAAAGGCCTTGACAAAGACGAACAGGATAAGAAGGGCAACTACATCCGCCGTGAACGTTACGCCGGCAGTACAAGCAGAAGCTTTTATGTTGGGGATGGTGTAAAGAACGATGAAGTTCATGCCAAATTTGAAAACGGCGTCCTGAAACTTTCTATTCCAAAGAAAGCAGCACAGGAAATCGAAGCTGATAAATACATTTCTATCGAAGGATAACGATGACTCACTTTCACAGGAGGAGGGGAATCCACAGGGATTCCCCTCCTCCTCTTTTTATACCTGACACCAGCCATTCGCATTCCACTTCGCTGCATTCTCATTGTCAAAGGATTCATAATATCGGGTATTTTTTAACAAAGTTATTGGTATTTCAGAATGTTTTTTGTATATTTTGCAGTACATTATTCCATTTTTTTGAAATTAATGGTATAATATGCACATTAAATAAATCTGTTTCGCAATCTTTCAGGACAATACTCCTGAACAGCCACGTAAAACACGATCATGACAGGAGGTTTTTATTATGGATCAGGACAAAATGATTAAAATCTATGCACGTAGTGACAGCCGCATTCAGCTGAAAATGATTCCGGGACATTTCGTAACTTCCCAGTCTCATATCACACATTATCTGGACCTCACCACCATGAAATCCAGATCCTCCGAAGCGCAGCGTATCGCAGCCACTCTCGCAGCAAATTATGAAGCATCTATTCCGGTAGACACCATCGTCTGCATGGATGGACTTGAAGTGATCGGTGCCTATCTCGCCGAAGAACTGACCAAGGCCGGTGTACTTTCCATGAACGCTCATCAGACCATTTACGTCATCACACCGGAATTCAACAGCACCGGACAGATGATCTTCCGCGACAACTATGAGCCGATGATCAATGGTAAAAACATCCTCATCCTCAACGGTTCCATTACCACCGGTTCCACACTGAACCGTGCCATCGAAAGTGTTCTCTATTACGGTGGCAAGATCCGCGGAGTCGCAGCCATCTACAGTAGCGTAGACAGCGTAGCTACCCTCCCTGTCCACTCTATTTTCCAGGCCAGAGACATCCCTGACTATCACTCTTACCGCTCCGACAACTGCCCACTGTGCAAAAACCGCCAGAAGATCGATGCCATTGTCAGCAGCTATGGATATTCTGTATTGTAAATTTTAACCAGATCAATGAAGTCCTCCCTGGGTTGCAAAAAAACAACAACCCGCGGGGGACTTACTCATATCACACTAAATCTGCAAACAAAGAAGAAGCCATATATCAACCAATGCTTCATAAATGACATTGATATCCCTATGACTTCCTCTTTATAATTTCTGCTTATAATTGATATTCTCTATACATGGCTTCACGCATTTCTTTATCCGTAACAACCTTCTGAATCTCATCACCCCGGCCATCAAGGATAAGCCTGTTGATCAGAACGCTAAGACGCTCCTCACCTTGGGCCATTCCCTGCGCCATTCCTTGTGCCATTCCTTGTGCCATTCCTTGCGCCATTCCTTGCGCCATCCCTCGTTCTAGCCCTAATGCTTCAGCCTGTTCTTTAGCTTCCTTAAGCAGTCTTGCCCTTTTCTCAGATTCCAGTTCCAGAACATGTCCGCCCATAACCTCACCTATTCCTTTCCGGACTTTCTCCTCGTTTCTGAAAATATAATCAGATATCCGAGTGATCAGTCCAATCAGATCACTGAACAGTTCAGACCTTCCAACCTCAGTAATCTCCACTTTCAGCTTACTCCGGATCACTTCATATTCATTCAACAATTCCTGAAAAAGTTGTGGATCCTCACTCATCTCATGCCCTCTTTTCTCATATCTCATGATATAAAAAGGAAGCAGCATAAGAAGACTTTTCTCAAATATCTTATCTTTTGTATAATTATCAACTTTAATCGTGGGCACTCTGTACAAATGACATTTTCCATCCGGAAAAACCACATCCACTTCCAGAAAATCCGGCGTATTGCTACCGCTTCTCAGATACAACACACAAGAACGAGGAAACTCCATCCGATACCTCCGTCCCTGCTTCCTGGCAAACTCAACAGCAGTTGCAAAATCATACTCGATCATCCGTACAGCCATCGTCGTGTCATCCGTACTCTGACATTCTATGTGATAAATCTTATTTCCGATCAACAACCGCGAATCCGTAATAATCTCACCATCCACCCGCTGATACTCATTACGCAGCTGCACAATCTCCACATCAGCCGGATACGATGTATGAAAAACATCATTGATCAAAGGCACGACCAGAAATGTCATCTTCTCCATCATAGTACGAAAAACATCATCAAAAATCGTATTATCACTCAAACAATACTCCTTCTGGTATCCATAATTATACCATCAAACAAACACTACAGAAACCTTGTATACAGTTTTTATAAATGTTTTTGAAAAAACGCTTCAGACATTGAAGCCAAAAGAAACCAAATAAATGGCCAGATCTTATAAGATATACAAATCATACCACACATCCCATCACAACACCACAAAAATCCATCCCAAAAATTCGACACTACTCAACTTCTACGCGTCCAGCAACACGCCGACACTCACAACCCTCCCGCCAAACCACAAACAATCTCAGCCTTTCCTCCCGGGCGTCCCTTTCACAACCTTGCCCCCACCAAACACCTGTGCTATAATCAAACTAATCAAAAAACCGAGGTAAACCACACATGAACAAAAAAGAAATCGCAGAAATAAAAAAACAATTCACCCCCGACCGTTGCTCCATCACCCGCATCTGCGGCTGCTACGTAGACGGCGAAAAAAACAAAAAAACCGAACTCAAAGAAGCCTTCTTATCCTTATCCGAAGAAGAAACCTTCAAATACTTTGATATCTTCCGAAAAACCCTCACAGGCACCATCGGAAAAAACCTCATTAACATGGAATTCCCCCTGGAGCAGGAATCCGAAGGCGGAACCCAAAACTTTCTCATGAAACTCCGGGAAAGCAAACTCACCGACGACACCCTCACCGAAGCCTTCTACGACAAAATTATCGAAAACTACGACTACGGCGAAAACTACTACATCATCCTCATCCACGCAGTCTACGACATCCCCGGAAAATCCTCAGACGGAGCCGAAATGTTCGACGCCTCCGATGAGATCTACGACCACATCCTCTGCAGCATCTGCCCCGTCAAACTCTCCAAGGCAGGTCTGCACTACAACGTAGAGACCAACAACATCGAAGACCGCATCCGCGACTGGCTGGTAGAAATGCCCGACTGGGGCTTCCTCTTCCCACAGTTCAATGACCGCAGCACCGATATCCATGACCTCCTCTACTACACAAAAAACGCCGAAAACCTCCGCTCCACCATGATGGAAGAAGTCTTCGGCTGTACCACACCACTGTCCGCAGCAACCCAGCGCGACTCATTCAACGCTCTGGTTGAAGAAACCCTCGGCGATGACTGCGCCTACGATACCGTCCTTGAGATCCACGAAAAACTTAACGACCTCATCGAATCCCAGAAAGACGAACCGGAACCAGTAGTCCTCACCAAATCCGAGGTAAAACGCCTCTTCGAAGAATGCGGCGTAGAAGACGAAAAACTCCAGAACTTTGATGAACAATACGAACTTGCCGCAGGCGAAAAATCTTCCCTGGTAGCATCCAATATCACCAACACCAGAAAATTCGAGATCAAAACTCCGGATGTGGTAATCCACGTAGCACCGGACCGCGCAGACCTGGTAGAAACCCGGATCATCGACGGCCGCAAATGCCTGGTGATCCCCATGGAAAGCGAAGTAGAACTCAACGGCATCCGTGTCAGCGCACTGAATTCTGCCGAAAATATAATCGCAGAATCCATCCCCGCTCATGGCGTTAATAACAGTGACAACGAAGAAGAAATCCCATTTTAAAGGAGACCTTATGAACGATAAAAAAATCTTATTCTTCGACATAGACGGCACACTGCTCACCCCACACCCCTTCAAGGTTCCGGAAAGCACCAGCCTCGCCCTCACAAAAGCCCACGAAAACGGCCATCTTCTCTTCATCAACACCGGCCGCACCAAAGCCATGATGCCCTCTGAACTCTCAGAACTCCATTTCGATGGCTATATATACGGCTGCGGAACCCACATTTACATGGATAACAAACTGCTCTTCTTCCGCACAGTACCCAACCTTCTGTGCAAAGAAACCGTAGACCTGCTCCGCAAATGCAAGATCGAAGCACTCTTTGAATCCAACACCGAAATCCTGTATGACGGCGCATCCCCGGCGCAGTCTGAATTCGGAGCCAGAATGCGAAAAGAAATTCCCATGGTAGACATCACGAAATTCAACCGTGAAGACGCCTGCACCTACTCCTACGACAAATTCCTGGTGCACATGCTGCCGGACTCCAATGTAGAAAAATTCCGCAGCTTCTGCAACGATCATTACACCTATTTTGACCACGGAGACGGAATCTGGGAAGTCACACAGAAGGGCACCAGCAAAGCCACAGGCATGGAATTTCTCCTGGACCGCCTTTCCATCCCGAAGGAAAACAGCTACGCATTCGGAGACAGCCCCAACGACCTCCCCATGCTGAAAGCAGCCGGAATCAGCGTAGCCATGGGCAACTCCTATGGCGATATCGAAAAGGACTGCACCTATCAGACAAGTGCTGTTGATAAAGATGGAATCTACAACGCACTGGAACATTTTAAGTTGATCTGATTTGACAAAAAAATGGACAATGTACGATAAATGGTACATTGTCCGTTTTTTATACTCTTAAAATAACTTTTTTATTTATTTCTCAGCTTCCGGTGTAGCAGTTGCCTCTGCCTCTGTAGAATCTGCTGCAGTAGAATCCTCGGTTGCAGAATCCTCAGCTGCCGGAGTCTCCGTCACATCCGGGTCCGGAGTAGGAGTTGGGGTCTGGATCGTAAAGCTGTGATTATCTGTGATCTTGATCTTCTTGATCAGTTTTGTCTCTTCTTTGATATCCGCTTTCTTTTTCCAGCCATCTGTAGTATCGTTATAGAAATCATCCTTCTTGGTATTTGTCAGAGACTCTTTCTTGCTCTCTGTTGCCGTCTCATCATTCTTGGAATCCAGTCTTACCACATACCATACGGAATCTGTCTTGATGATATCCTCGTTCAGCGCACCCTCATCCAGTTTTCTTAAAGCAGTACGAACCTCATCCGGATAGGTTGTTCCATTGGCTGCACTGTCGTCGCCTTCCTCGTAAGCCGGACATGAACCGGTTGTTGCTGTCATATCTGTGGAAATTTCGTCTCCAAGTGTATTAAAATCTGCAGTTGGATCCTCTTTAACCTTGTCAAAGAATTTCTGGAGATTCTCTTTATTTGTCTTGATATCATCATCGGAAAGATCGTCTCCGCTGACTTTCACGCTTGCATAGCTGAAAGACATCTGCTGATACTCTTTCTCATCCAGCTTCACATCCGCCTTGGCTTCAATGGCATCCTTCATCTTCACATCGTATGTCTCAAGCTCCAGGAAAGTCTTCACCATGTCTTCATCAACTGCAAGCTCCGCAATGGTCTCATCGGAGTTCGCTTCCATAAAGTTCTTGGCTGCTTCCTCAAGTGCCTTCTGCTCATCCTCAGTGATCTCCACATCATACTCGGAAGCGTGCTCTTTCTCCAGGCACATTTTCTCAACAGTCTCAACGGATGTTGTTACCGCATTCTCACCGTAAGTCTCATCGGAATCATCACCCATCTTGGTACTCCAGATAGACATGTCGCTTCCGCCGCCAAGATACATCCTGTACATAGCCTCAGCCTGTGCCTGCTGCATACGTGCCGCAAGACTTACAACACCAAGCGGGATCTCCTGCTTATTCACTGTCACTGCAGTCTTTGTGCCGTCGAGTTTTTTATTTCCGCAGCCTGCCATCATTCCTGCTGCTGTAACGCAGACAAGAGCGGTAACTGCCGCTTTTTTTACTGAATTTTTCATTTCATCCTCCATCTATCCGTCCATAAAAATCACGGTCCGGCTCTTATTCCATAATGCTTAATTATAAACGTTTTCCTCTTTAAGAGCAAGGAATTTCACGAACTTACACGACATTTCACAAATTATCCACATCTCTTCTGGGAAAATGTTTACTCTAACGGCTCTGCCAGTTTTGCCAGCTCTCCCGCGAATTTCATCAGTTCTTCGATCAGTCTTCCCTGTGGAGTCAGGATAAATTTCGGCTCCTGATCCGCCTTAAACTGCAGTCCTCTCCGGTACTGCGCCAGAATCGCAGGAATACCTGCTGGATCCAACTTCGCTTTTTCGTAGAGCGTGATCCGCACATCTTTTCCGAGCTGCTTGATTTCTGTCACATATCCCTGATGAGCAAGGGCCTTCAGTCTTGCAATGGCAAGAAGATTCAGTACTGCTTTCGTCGGCTCACCAAAACGGTCGATCAGCTCTTCCAGCATATCGTCATACTCCTGCTGACTCTCAATACCGGCAATTCGCTTGTAAATATCCAGTTTCTGAAATTCGTTGCTGATGTAGGAATCCGGAATAAATGCATCGATATTAAGATCAATGGTCGTCTCAAAATCATCCATAGTCTGGATTCCCTTAGCCTCCTTGACAGCCTCACTGAGCATTTTGCAGTAAAGGTCATAGCCCACCGCGTTCATATGGCCATGCTGCTGAGCTCCAAGAAGATTTCCTGCTCCACGGAGCTCCAGATCCTTCATGGCGATCTTAAAGCCGCTTCCAAGATCCGAATATTCCCGCATGGCGCTGAGTCGCTTTTCCGCTGTCTCCTGAAGCATCTTATTCTTCGTATACATCAGAAACGCATAGGCAGTACGGTTAGAACGTCCTACACGTCCGCGAAGCTGATACAGCTGAGAAAGACCATATCGGTCGGAATCATGGATGATCATGGTATTTACATTGGAGATATCCAGTCCCGTCTCAATAATGGTAGTGGAAACCAGTACATCCACATCTCCGTTGATAAAATCATACATCACCTGCTCCAGTTCCCTCTGGCTCATCTGACCATGGGCAAAATCCACCCTGGCTTCCGGCACCAGCTTCGATATGCGAAGAGCTACCTCCGCAATATCATTAACCCGATTGTATACATAATAAACCTGGCCGCCACGTCGAAGTTCCCTGCGGATAGCCTCCCGGACAGTCTCCTCATCATATTCCATAACATACGTCTGGATCGGCACACGGTCCATAGGCGGCTCTTCCAGAACACTCATGTCACGGATACCAATGAGACTCATATGAAGAGTTCGGGGAATCGGAGTTGCAGTCAGTGTCAGCACATCCACATCTTTTTTCATCTGCTTGATCTTTTCTTTATGAGTGACACCGAAACGCTGTTCCTCATCAATGATCAGAAGTCCCAGATTCTTAAATTCCACATCTTTGGAAAGAACCCTGTGAGTACCGATCACAATGTCCACCTGGCCTTTTTTGATCCCCTCGATGGTCTTTTTCTGCTGGGCAGAAGTACGGAACCGGCAGAGAAGATCCACTTTCACCGGAAATTCCTTCATACGCTGCACAAAGGTGTTGTAATGCTGTTGGGCAAGAATGGTAGTGGGCACCAGATAAACGACCTGGCGGCTTTCCTGAACTGCCTTAAACGCAGCTCTCAAAGCAACCTCCGTCTTACCGTAACCAACGTCACCACACACAAGACGGTCCATGATCTTGGTACTTTCCATGTCCTTCTTGGTATCCTCGATGGCTGCCAGCTGATCCTCTGTCTCCTCATAAGGAAACATTTCTTCAAATTCCTTCTGCCAGACCGTATCCGGGCCACAGACATAGCCCTCTTTTTCCTGACGGACCGCATAAAGCTCCACCAACTCTTTTGCGATATTTTTAACCGCACCCCGGACACGGCTCTTGGTCTTGTTCCACTCCTGTCCGCCAAGTTTATTCAGCTTGGGTGTTTTTGCATTTTCGGAAGATCCGGAATATTTCTGCAAAGCATCCAACTGAGTTGCCAGGATGTAGAGATTGCTGCCACCACGGTACTCAATCTTGATGTAATCTTTTACAACTCGGTCCACTTCCACTTTTTCGATTCCACGATAAATTCCAAGTCCATGTTTTTCGTGGACAACAAGATCCCCGATGGAAAGCTCCGCAAAATCCTGGATACGGTTTCCACTGTACTTTTTCTTCTTTTTGCGCTTCTTCTGCTCTTTGCCGAAAATGTCTGTTTCCGTCATCACCGCAAATTTGATCAGCGGATACTGGAAACCACGGCGCGCATGGCCATAAACAACCATGATCTCGCCGGGGCTTATGATACGGTCTGTATCCTGGCTGTAAAAAGCATTCAGGCCTTCCTCTGAGAGATCCTTTGCCAGACGCTCTGCCCTTGTCCTGGAACCGGAAAGCAGGGCGATCCGGTACCCCTGGCTTTTATACTGGAGAAGATCTTTTACCAGAAGTTCAAAACTGCTGTTGTAAGAATCCACAGATTTCACCGTGAGATCAAATTCCTCATTGATCTTCCAGCCGGAACGTCTCGGAGAAAGTGCGGACACAGCCACGCAGTTCCGTCTGTTCAGTTTCTTCTGCACTTCCTGAAAACCACAGAGCCACTGTTCCGGAAGATTTGCCTCGCCTTTTTCCTCCCTGTGCATGCGGCTCTGACGGTACTCTTCCTCCACACCTTCGCCGTTTTCTGCCAGATGGTTCAGCTCATCCAGAAACAGCAGTGTTTTTTCTTCCGGAAAATAATCCAGGAAAGATACCATATCCTCGCAGTCCATCTTTTCTGTAGCCGGATAAATGGTGATCTCATCTATATTTTCCAGAGATCTCTGGCTTTCTGCATCAAAACTCCGGATGGAATCGATCTCATCATCCCAGAGTTCAATACGCCATGGATTCTCCTCCGTCAGCGGATAGATATCAATGATCCCTCCCCTCACGGAAAACTGTCCCGGAAGCTCCACCTGGCCAACCCGCTCATATCCCAGATCCACCAGATCTGCTTTCAGCTGATCCAGATCGATCACACTGTCACTTTTAAAATGAAGAAGGCTGCTTTTGATCTTTTCCAGAGGCATCAAAAAATCCATGCATCCGTCTATGCTGGTAACCACCGTCACTTCTTCCTGCTCCAGAAGTGCCCGGATCACACGCATCCGCTGCCGGATCAGAAGATTTCCATGAATGTCTGCCTGAAAAAACAGAAGATCTTTTGCCGGATAAAAATATACATTTTTGTCATAGAAGCGGTAATCCTCATAAATTTCCTTTGCGTTACGTTCATCATCCGCAAGGATCAGATGACATGGAAAAAGCCCGGAAAGTCCATACATCAGATGGACTTTCTGGGACTCCATACATCCGGAAACATTAAGAATTCCGCGGTTTGCGCCACAGCGCTTTTTTATTTCTTCAAACTCTGCAAGGCCCTGCAGAGGCTGCAAAAATGCTTCCATACAAACCTCAATTCTTAGGCTTTTTCCTGTTATACTTATTCATCGCCGCATCCACGCCCTCGGACAGGATCATTTCTACGGCCTCTGCCGCATCATTAATTCCCTCGTCCACAAGCTTGCGGTCGCTGTCCGAAAAATGACCCAGCACAAAATCTGCCAGATCCCAGTCTTTCGGTTTCGCACCAACACCAACACGGATACGGATAAACTTCTCAGTTCCAAGACGACGGATAATATCCTTGATCCCGTTATGTCCGCCTGCACTGCCTTTTTTGCGGATACGAAGCTGTCCCGGTTCCAGATCGATATCATCGTAGATCACGATCAGCTCTGTCTCCGGATCGATCTTGAAATAGCTGGACATCTCCTGAATCGGACCGCCGCTTAAATTCATATAGGAAAGCGGTTTCATCAGAATGGCTTTTTCACCGCCGATGATGCTTTTTCCATACATGGCATTAAATTTTACGCCGCCCTGTGGGATATTATGCTTCTCCACAAGGCAGTCGATGGTGTCAAATCCCATGTTATGGCGGGTAGCCTCATACTGCTTTCCCGGATTTCCCAAACCTGCAATTAAATACATAAAAACTCCTCAGTTAGTTGAAATATACCATCTCATCAGCAAGAGGCTCGCACACTTCCACATGCTCTGCATAAAGTACAATACCCTCTCCCTGATATTCCATTCTCTTCTCAAAAGCAACCTTCGCGGTAACTTCCACCCACTGTCCTTCTGCAATCTTCGGGGCAAAAGCGCTTTTGCAGATATATCCCAGGAATGTGGTATCATCTGCACAACATGTCATGGCTGTTCTTCCTGGAACAAAGAATTTGCTTCCCATTCCACGCGGTTTCAGGGCACGTGCCTTGAAATGGACAGTTTTTCCGACGTAACGGTCCGGATGATCCATGGAATCTACAAACCAGATGCCGTAATCCTCCGGAAGGATATCGATCACCGGTGCATCAATATCAAACGGCATCTCATCTTCAAAAAGATCACCAAGCTCGCCTTCTTCATCCTCAAAGATGATCTCTGCACGCTGGTTTACCACCTTGATGCTTCTTCTGTAGGAAGGAAGCGGATCCTCTTCCTGACAGCGGTTAAAGATAACCATATCTGCATTACGGACCATGTCCATAAAAAGGGACTTCATGTTGGCCATATAAACCTGGAATGTGCTGGCATCCACACAGGTAATGTGCTGTTCCACACCCCAGCCCGCCGGTTTTTCCATCTCTTCAAACTTGCTTACCAGCCACATGCCATTGTACTCAATGATCACACGCTCCGGCTGATGCAGGATATCCATTGCCGCAAGTCTCTCCGGTGTCAGTTCTTCCTCGCTGTCGATAACCTCCACAACGGTGTTGCTCTTTTTCAGGGCTTCCTCATCATACTCCTCTTCTCCTTCTTCGCAGAGGATAAGAAGTGTTTTTCCCTCAACCTGAAAATAATCCTGCTGCAGGGTAAAGCTCAGGAAAGAGGTCTTGCCACTTTCCAGAAAACCTGTGATCAGATAAATGGGAACTTTGATCTCTTCCATAAATTTATCCTGTAAGATACTATCCGTTAATCCGGACAGTATCCATTTCCTTTCTGTAATATAAAATCTGAAAAATTTCTCTTATGTTCTGTTTTTATGCGATTCCAAAAAGCTCTTCCAGAGCATGCTCGTCAAGTTTGGAACCGATCACGCACAGACGGCCTGTATATTCCGGTGCGCCCTCACGGATCTCGGTTTCTTCCGGAACCATATCAAAATAGATCCATGTTCCGTCCTCTGCCGGAAGCATTCCTTTTGCACGGAGGATGATACCATATTTGTCAGACTCGGAAAGTGCCTCAAGGATCTTCTCAAGTCCCTCACGTGTGAATTTTTTAATTGTCTCACGGCCCCAGCTTGTGAAGACCTCATCTGCATGATGGTGATGATGGTCATGTCCACAGCCGCACTCACCGTCGTGGTGATGATGGTGCTCATGGTCATGATCATGGCCGCAGCCACACTCGCCGTCATGGTCGTGATGATGATGCTCGTGCTCGTCATGGTCGTGGTCATGGCCGCAGCCGCACTCCTCGTCATGGTGATGATGGTGCTCATGCTCCTCGTGATCATGGTCATGGCCGCAGCCACACTCGTCATCATGATGATGGTGATGATGCTCATGCTCTTCCTCAAGCATTTCCTGCTCCAGAGATACCGGATGCTCCATAACCTCTACCAGTTTCTTTCCGTCAAGGTTCTCAATCGGAGTTGTGATGATGGCTGCATCTTTATTCAGACTGCGAAGAAGCTCCAGGGACTCCTGAACTTTCTTCTCAGTTGCGATATCTGTACGGCTCATGATGATGGCGCCTGCATACTGGATCTGATTGTCAAAGAACTCACCGAAGTTCTTCATGTACATCTTGCATTTTTTTGCATCAACAACAGTTGTATAGCTGTTCAGTTTGATGTCAACCTCATCCTGAACACCCTGTACAGCTTTGATAACGTCAGAAAGTTTACCAACTCCGGATGGCTCGATGAGGATTCTGTCCGGGTTGTATTTGGTAACAACTTCTTTCAGGGAAGTACCGAAATCTCCAACCAGTGAGCAGCAGATACATCCGGAATTCATCTCACGGATCTGGATTCCGGCCTCTTTCAGGAAACCACCGTCAATACCGATCTCACCAAACTCGTTCTCGATCAGTACGACCTGCTCACCCTGAAATCCGTCTTTCAGAAGTTTTTTGATCAGAGTTGTTTTTCCGGCACCAAGGAAACCGGAGATAATATCAATTTTTACCATTTTGTATACACTCCTTTTAACGTAGTTTGACCAGGAAGTGTTTATACCCCCTGGTTGTATCCTGTTATGATCATGATGGAAGAGAAAAATTCTTGTTTCTCTCTCTGTTATCATTATATCCATTTTGTAAAACAGACATTCGTGTTCTGTTTTGCATCCAGATTAAGACAGGGATGTGAAAAGCTCACATCCCTGAAAATCGTTCCTCTTATCAGCCGTTGATCATAAAGCTCATAAGTTTGTCGATATCCTCTTTCTCTGCTGCAACGATCTCAAGCTCCGGGATCTCACCAGCGGAAAAGATGTTTGCAAGAGATACATACTGGGAAAGCTTGGATTTCAGGTTCAGTCTGTCTCCCTCTCCTGTTACAAGCTCTACTCTGCCCTTGCAGCTGTCAATTACCTCAAAAAATTTATCAATATCTGTAATATGTGTTACTTTCATTTTAAAAATCTCCTTTCTTATTAAAGGGCTGTTCTTAACTCTTTCCGTTAGATTATACCCCAGTGTTTTTAAAAAAGCAATCCCTGCCGGGCAAAAACACTTCACAGATATTCTCTACGGATCTATATATATTTCGTCATATTTCTTCAATTTCAACGGTACAGTCTTTTCTTCCTTTGTTCCATTTCATGAGATAAACCTTAAATCCCAGAGAATCTCTGGCAATGGTAAACGGTTCTTCCCTGAGTACTTCCGACTCTGTTCCCTGTTTTTTCAGTTCTGCCTGTTTTCCCCGGGCTTTTTCCACCAGAACTTTCAACTGTTCATCCGCTTCTTTTCCAAAAGAACGATCTCCGTATCCGGCAGAAGCTTCCTGCAGTTTCCCGGAAAGGCACATTGTCACCTGGATGTGTTTCGTGCGGTGAAGCATTCCTGCCAGCTTCCGTGCTATCCATTTAAACGGAAATCTCCGATAGATCCCCAGCCATCTGACAAAAGTGCGGTCTCCCGCCTCACGTGCAATCTCTTTCATTACCGAAACAGCTCTTTCTGAAGGGATCCACGGCTCTTCCCTGGGCACAATATATTTCTCCGGAACAGCCGGATAACAGCAGTAGTTCAGAGGTGGGAACTCCACCAGTGCGGAAAGCTTCTCCTCCAGAGCATTGCAGCTGTCCCCGCCAATATAATCATATTTGTCACGCAGGATCGCCAGACGGTACTCCAGCTGCCGCAGATATTCATATCCTTCCACCCAGAAATGTCCGATCTGACTGTAATCGTAGAGATGTTTTTCCAGAGACAAAGTTTCAAAAAACAAAGTCACCACCGAATCATCCTGGTGGACCACAAGGATATATTCTCTCCCCTGCCGGCTTAAATCTGCCAGGATCTCGCCCTCGTAATCCGGTTTGTATACACCTGTCATACGGGCATTTCCAAAAACAAGAAAGCTTTCTACCGCATCATTCATAAGATACACAAGACGGATTTCGCCGTTTTTTACATAAGAATCCACTCTGTACATATTGTCATCGGACTTTTCCGCAATTGCTTCCGAAAAAGCACTTTCTGATCCTGCTTTCTGATCCTGCGGATCTTTCTCATCATTCACTGCCACCAGTTCAAACTGATCTTCTCCAAGCAGCTCTGCAAGCTTCTGAAAGGTATCTGGCAGCTCTTCAAAGGCCTTCTCTGAGACATATCTCTCCGGTGCTGTTTTTCCTGCAGTATTATTTCCAGTATCCATCAATTACCTCTTTATTCAGTTTCTCCCCAATAACGATCATGATCTCCTGTCCCAGCTTTGCCGGCCGGATGCAGATCTCATGGCGGGTAGCATTCAGCTCCAGCCACTGTCCATCTTCTTTTCTGAGAAAACCTTTTACGCGAAAAACATCTCCGCAGGATGGATCATTCAGAATCCTTTCTGCAGTTTCATGAAGTTCCTCCTCGCTTTTATGAACGTTCATAAAAAACAGAGAATCAAATCCACCGCCTTCCGCATAGGATTCCTTCACATAAGCTTCTGACACATATCCACAATTCAGGATCTTTTCCAGGTCTGCGTCCGTAAGATCATTCCAGTTTCCGGTGAGGATCTCACTGTCCAGACAGCGCCTGCACTGGATCTGGCCAAGTGCACGGTTGAGATGCTCTTTTGTGCTGCTGATCTCTTCCACCGTGGCTTCCTGGCTCCTGCTCAGTAATACATAGCCTGCATCTGCCACCTCGGAAGCCAGCAGATAATCTGCTTCCGCAGAAAGATCCTCTGACAGCTTCGCATCCACAATGGCGATCACATTTCCGATCTCATACCATTTATCCAGCGGTTCCTCATGGAGGGCGTCAAAGAACTCATCCACATCAAAGATTCCGGATGGTTCTACGATGACACGGTCGTAACCGCACATTCCCATAGCGATCAGCTTTGTCTTAAATCGCCGTCTGTGACAGTCCGCATCACAACCGCCGGAAACCATCTCCAACTCACAGTTGTCACCCATTAGATCCTGAAGCAGCATCATATCCACATTCACTGCCCCGAAATCATTTTCCAGGATACCAATGTTCATGCCTTTTTTCAGAAGATAGGAGGCATATTTTTTTATAAATGTTGTCTTCCCGGATCCGAGAAATCCGGTTATCAGATCAATTTTTATCATATTTCTTCCTTTACACCAGTTTACAACTTTATAAACGATAGACTTGCCAACGAATCCGCTGTTTTAAAGCCTTTGTCATAGCATTTGTAGCAGAATCAATCCTTGCATAGGAACATGCATAATAAAATACAGTCAGTGATTTCTCTGTTATTCCGGATAAAAAATACTGATACAGAAACCGGATGAAATGTGCAGATTTATCATGTTAAATGCCTTTAAATATAGAAAAACAGCGAATAAACGAATTGTTTACTCGCTGTAAAAGAACCCCTTAACATAATATCATCCTTATCTAAATGACATTAAAGCCTTTGGGCCTTCTTTTTTCATATTGCATCCATTCTTATCAGGCGCTTATTTTACCATCCAAATGGAAAAAAATGAAAACTTCTTGCGCATGCTACTTCAATAGAATAGTTGGCAAATTGCTGTATGTTGGAGCCTTCCACTGCTTGCCATCCCAAGTCATCTGATAAGTAATCTTTGGCTTAATAGCAGCATGTACCTTACCGAATTCCTTTGAATAAGCTTTTGCATATGATTTAGTAGATACAGAAATTTTACAAACGTAGTTGTTACCTTTCTTTTCTACCTTACCAATAGTAACTGTTTTTGGAAGTTGATGCATAAATCTAGCTTTATGGAAAAAACTTCTCTTCGTACATTTAACCATATAGCCCATTGGAAGTTTGTTAGCTTTTGGTGCTGCCGGAACTACTTCTTTTTTACATTTCACTTTAATTTCCGGAAGTTGTGTCATTTCTGGTGCTTTCCACTGCTTGCCATCCCAAGTCATCTGATAAGTAATCTTTGGCTTAATAGCAGCATGTACCTTACCGAATTCCTTTGAATAAGCTTTTGCATATGATTTAGTAGATACAGAAATTTTACAAACGTAGTTGTTACCTTTCTTTTCTACCTTACCAATAGTAACTGTTTTTGGAAGTTGATGCATAAATCTAGCTTTATGGTAAAAACTTCTCTTCATACATTTAACCATATAGCCCATTGGAAGTTTGTTAGCTTCTGGTGCTGCCGGAACTACTTCTTTTTCACATTTCACTTTAATTTCCGGAAGTTGTGTCATTTCTGGTGCTTTCCATTCTGTGCCTGTCCAGGTCATATTGTATGTGATGTTTTTTTCAACTGCTGTATGTGTTTTATTAGTAGCTTTTGAATATTTTTCTGCATACGCATTTGTTGCAATTGTAATCGGGCATACATAACTGCCGTCGCTGTCTTTCACTTTTCCGATTGTGAATGTATCATTTATAAGATCCATCTGTACTGAATCATGATTTTCACAGGATACAATATAACTTGTTGGAATCTGAGTTGCTTCTGGTGCTGCCGGAACTACTTCTTTTTCACATTTCACTTTAATTTCCGGAAGTTGTGTCATTTCTGGTGCTTTCCATTCTGTGCCTGTCCAGGTCATATTGTATGTGATGTTTTCTTCAACTGCTGTATGTGTTTTATTAGTAGCTGTTGAATATTTTTCTGCATACGCATTTGTTGCAATTGTAATCGGGCATACATAACTGCCGTCGCTGTCTTCCACTTTTCCGATTGTGAATGTATCATTTATAAGATCCATCTGTACTGGACCATGATCTTCACAGTATACCATATAACTTGTTGGAATCTGAGTTGCTTCTGGTGCTGCCGGAACTACTTCTTTTTCACATTTCACGTTAATTACCGGAAGTTGTGTCATTTCTGGTGCTTTCCATTCTGTGCCTGTCCAGGTCATATTGTATGTGATGTTTTCTTCAACTGCTGTATGTGTTTTATTAGTAGCTGTTGAATATTTTTCTGCATACGCATTTGTTGCAATTGTAATCGGGCATACATAACTGCCGTCGCTGTCTTCCACTTTTCCGATTGTGAATGTATCATTTATAAGATCCATCTGTACTGGACCATGATCTTCACAGTATACCATATAACTTGTTGGAATCTGAGTTGCTCCTGGCTGCTCTGGTGTAATGACTTGTTGATTCTCGATCTCCGTGCCATCTTCAGTAGCATAAGCCGTTGTTGGAATCTGAGTTGCTTCTGGCTGCTCTGGTGTAATGACTTGTTGATTCTCGATCTCCGTGCCATCTTCAGTAGCATAAGCCGTTGTTGGAAGCATTCCTACTGTAATTGTCATACAGATTAAAGTACTCAGTAACTTCTTTTTCTTCATTTTCTTCCTCCTTATAAAGTTTCAAAATCTTGAATCCCTATTCTATCTCTCTCTATTTTTATACCATACTTAAACATAGAAATAGGTTCTGTTTAGTGCAGATTTATCTTTTGTTACCCTTTAATTTTAGCACCGCAAATTATTTTTGTCTACCCTAACGGTAAAAATTCTACAAGCGTTACTGATTGTTTGTTACTGTTCACTCCGTTCTCGGTAACGATTGTTTTTAGAGGTAATTACTTTGATGATACATACTGTATTCTTTCTCCAGTTCTTTATAAAGCTGCATACAGTTCAAGTATTACTTTTTATATTTTTTTGTTCTAATCAATGTGCTCTTACTAATACCTGTCATTTGGCAAACTTGCCTGTAAGAATGATTCTCCAATAAATCAAGTGCATGATTAATCTGTTGCCTTGAATATTTCTTCGGTCTACCTTCTGTAAATTCCGGATTCTGCTTTGCAATAGCCTTTCCTTCCTGCGTACGCTCTACGATCATATCACGCTCAAACTCTGCAAATGAAAATAATATATTTCTAATCAGCTTTCCGGTAGGTGTACTATCCATAATTCCGATATTCAGAATATGCACTATAATGTCCTTCTTCAGAAGCGCTTCAATTAGCTCTGTACCCTGGGATGCACTTCTGGCAATTCGATCTAACTTAGTTACAATCAATGTATCACCTGGTTGAATCACTTCCAGCAGTTTATCAAGTTCCGGACGATGTGATTTTGTACCTGTAAAAGCATCGGAATATATCTTTTGTGCACCAGCAGCCTTTAAAGCAGCTTCCTGTGCTTCCAGACTGTTTCCATCTTTCGCTTGACTCTTCGTAGGCACTCTACTGTATCCATAAATCATAGATTTTCTCCCTTTCTTAGTGGTCCTAAGTTATGACACCGATCTATGCCTTGATTTTACGTCATCCTTAAAATGGTGTCAATACTTTTAGGTTATGATTCCACACTATGTTTAATCATACATAATAACTCATCTTTTCTTGTGAAAAACTTTATCCATTATAAATAAAGGCATATACGGAAACTATCATAATCGAAATTCATCTGAAAATATCGAGAAAAAAATTTTTTTCATCCCACGTTATGACAAAATTTTTATTTTAAATAGTGTATACACCACTTTACAACTTTTTCATAAAAAAATATCGTACAGGGCTTTCTGATGTATAATGAGTTTGACCAAAACATTACAAAGGAAAGTGACCCTGTACGATAAAATTATTATACAACGAAAATACACTGATTAGTAGATTTCATCAATATTTTTTGATTTATTTTGAAACTTTTTCTGTTCCGCTCGGTTATCGCATGTGGCAGAAAAAAGAATCTAAACTGGAACTGGCAGCATCTATGATCCGACAGGTTATGCCTGAATTTCAAAGCAAAGATCATGTCATCATCCTTTGTGACAGCTGGTATACAAAACAGAACCTGGTATCCATCGTTGATAAATATTCAAATCTGGATCTAATTGGTAATGCAAGGATTGATTCTGTCATGTATGATCTTGCACCTGTACGTACCGGTCGCCGGGGACGTCCAGCCAAACATGGAAAACATCTTTCTGTTGAGACAGATTTTATGTTGTCTAATGAAAAGATCGGTGATTATTATACTGGTGTCCACAGAGTTCTCACTAAGATTTTCGGCAACAGGGAAGTCCTTGTCTATGTCACTACTGCTGAAAAAGAGCATGGTACAAAACGTCTATTCTTTAGCACTGTTTTTCCAGAAAATCTGCAGATTTTCTGTGCCTGGCAGGAAAAAGCACCATTGAACCAGACTAGAAGTGACCGTATGAAATACATTCCACTGTTATTATACTCGTTTCGCTGGAATATTGAAACGAGCTACTATGAACAGAAAACATTCTGGTCTTTTTGTAGTTATATGGTGCGAAACTGCAAAGGAATTGAAATGCTGGTCAATCTGATCAACATTAGTTATTGTGCCATGAAGATTCTGCCCTATCAAAACGAACATTTTTCTGAGTACCGCACAAAAAGCGTGCAGGAGTTTCGTTTTGAATTGAGTCAGGGCATTCGCAATCAGATATTTTTTGCCACTTTCGTGAAAAATATCGAAACACATATAAAATCAAATGCTATGACAAAGGCTTTAAAACAGCTGGTTTGTCAGCAAGTCTATCATTTATAAAGTTGTAAACTGGTGTTCCTTTACTTTATCTCAATAATACTCCTGTCCGGCAGACACCGGACTGTTACCAGTATATAATCTTTTGCCCACAAAGAAAAGAGGCGGCCCTGAAAAATCTTCTCAGAACTGCCTCTTTCCGGCTATTTTACCCTTTTATGATTATGTATGAAGATTACTTTGTAAACAGATCTACCAGATCCTGGCCATCGTCATAGCCCTGATCTTTCAGCTCCTGAACAAACCACTCATCTACGCCGTCTACCGCTTCTTTGAAGGAATCGATATCCATGTCATCTTTCTCTGTGAAAGTCACACCGTTTTTGTCTGCCCAGCGTGCTTTGATCTCATCATCGCTGGAACGGTTGATATAACGCTCATACTCTACGGCTTTCTGGCCGCACTCATCAACAACAGCCTGCTGCTCCGGTGTCAGTGCATCGTAAACATCCTGGTTGATACAGAAGAACAGACAGTCATAGATGGCATCCCACATGGAGCAGTATGGCTGTACCTCCTGTACACTGGCTGCATCGATGGCAGGCAACGGATTCTCCTCGCCCTCTACCGTATTCTGCTGAAGTGCTGTGTAAGTCTCGGACCAGTTCATATTTGTGGCATCTGCGCCCCATCTTTTATAGCACTCCATAAGAAGATTAGAGCCGGCTACACGAACCTTCAGATTCTTCATATCATCTACAGATTTTACCTCATGCTTGCTGTTTGTCAGCTCACGGAAACCGTTCTCTGCAATACCCATGCAGTGGAGTCCGTAGCCGTTAAGGATCTCCTTCAGCTTATCTCCGGCCTCGCCGTCAAACTTCGCATCTGCATCATCATAGGAATCATAAATGAACGGCAGGGATACCACATTAAATCTCGGGTCAAATGCAGAGTAGATCAGATTGGAATGCATGGAGATCTGTACCGGATCTCCGTTCATCAGTGCCTGGATTCCCTCGGACTGGTTTCCGTTTGTCAGCTGATCCGCTGCGTAAATGTTAACCTTGACCTTTCCTCCTGTAGCTTTTTCCATAAGCTCACCGAACTTACGTCCTCCGTCAGCCCAGGTGCTTGTCTCTGTTGTGGAGCATGCAAAGTTCCAGGTTGTCTCAGGCCAGTTCAGATCACTGTAATCCTCCACGGTATCTACAGAATCCTCTGTAAAAAGATCTACCAGATCCTGTGCATCGTCATAGCCTGCACTCTTAAGCTCGTTTACAAACCAGTCGTCGATTCCGTCTACTGCTTTCTTGAAGGAATCGATATCCATATCCTCTTTCTTTGTAAAGGTCACACCGTTGCTCTTCTCCCAGCGGCTCATGATCTCTTCGTCGCCGGAACGGTTGATATAACGCTCATACTCAACAGCCTTCTGGCCTGCCTCATCAACAACCTGCTGCTGTTCCGGTGTCAGGCTTTCATAAATATCCTGGTTGATGCAGAAGAACAGACAGTCATAGATTGCATCCCACATGGAGCAGTACGGCTGTACCTCCTGTACGCTGGCTGCGTCGATAGCCGGCAACGGGTTCTCCTCGCCCTCTACCGTGTTCTGCTGAAGTGCTGTGTAGGTCTCGGACCAGTTCATATTTGTAGCATCTGCGCCCCATCTCTTATAGCATTCCATGAGAAGATTGGAACCGGCCACACGAACCTTCAGGTTCTTCATGTCGTCTACAGTTTTTACTTCATGCTTGCTGTTTGTCAGCTCACGGAAACCGTTCTCTGCGATTCCCATACAGTGAAGTCCGTACTCACCAAGGATTTCTTTCAGCTTTTCTCCGGCCTCACCATCAAATTTTGCATCTGCGTCATCGTAAGAATCATAGATAAACGGCAGGGATACTACATTGAATCTCGGGTCAAATGCAGAGTAGATCAGATTGGAATGCATGGAGATCTGTACCGGGTCTCCGTTCATCAGTGCCTGGATTCCCTCGGACTGATTTCCGTTTGTCAGCTGGTCTGCTGCATAAATATTAACCTTGACTTTTCCGCCGGTTGCTTTTTCCATAAGCTCACCGAATTTACGTCCGCCGTCAGCCCAGGTACTTGTCTCCGTTGTAGAGCATGCGAAGTTCCATGTCATCTCCGGCCAGTCAAGATCACTGTAATCTGCGATGGTATTAAAGGAATCACTTCCGTCTCCGGCATCCTTGGAGCTCTGGCTTCCTGTGTCAGAAGACTGGTCTCCTGTATAGGAGCCCTCTTTTGCAAGCGCCTTCGGAAGAGCTGTGGAAACAGCCGGAATATAAGTGATGATCAGAAGAACTGCAACGGATGCAGCGATCATCGGCATAACTGCTCTGGAGATCTGCTGAAGAGTAACCTCCAGACCTTTTTTGATCTTGATACTGATGGCAACGAAAAGGTTTACACCTACAGGAGGTGTTACCTGTCCGATCGCAAGGTTAACTGTTGCCATAACACCGAATGCTACCACATCATAGCCCAGAGCCTTACATACCGGAAGCATGATCGGTATAAAAATATACATCGCAGAGTTTGCATCGATGAAGCATCCTGCGATCAGGAAAATGATGTTTACGATCAGAAGGAAGGTAAACTGATTATGTGCAATGCTGGCAAGAAGCTCAGATGCCGCATTTGCAATACCAAACTTGGTACATACAAAAGAGAACAGGGAAGCACTTGCTACGATCAGCATGATTCCGCCGGTTGTCTTTGCAGAATCCACAAGAATGTCAAACAGATCTTTGAGCTTAACCTCACGGTAGATCACCATACCAACAAACAGACCGTAAACAACAGATACGGCTGCAGCCTCAGTTGGTGTAAAAATACCACCGTAAATTCCTCCGAGGATGATAACCGGCATCAGGAATCCCCAGAATGCATCTTTAAATGTAGCCCAGCGCTCTTTTGCAGAAGCTTTTTCACGGGATGGCTGAATGTTATGTTTCTTTGCCTCGATCATAACGATGATCACAAGAGCAACACCCATCAGAAGTCCCGGAACGATACCAGCCATGAACATATCTGCAATAGATACACCTGTGATGGAAGCGTATACAACGAATGCGATACTCGGCGGTATGACAATGGCGATGGAACTGGAGGTTGCCATCAATGCCGTGGAAAACGGTGCGGAGAAACCGCCCTGCTCAACCATAGCCGGGATCAGAACTGCTCCAAGTGCCGCAACCGTTGCAGGACCGGAACCGGAGATCGCTCCGAAGAAGCAGGCTACGATAACACATACAATGGCGATACCGCCCTTTTTATGTCCTACGCAGGTATCTACGAAGTTGATCAGTCGTTTGGAAATACCGGCTTTTGCCATGATGTTTCCGGACAGAACGAAGAACGGGATGGCAAGAAGCAGGAATTTACTGATTCCGGAGTACATATTTGTAGCTACGATCGTCAGAGATGTGCCGGAATAAAGGATGGCACATACAGATGACAGACCTAAGCAGATCGCAATGGGAAGTCCCAGGATCAGGAAAATAAAGAAGGAGATAAATAAGATTGCACTGATCATTTATTTGTCCTCCTTTTCATCATCTTTTTTCAGGCAGAAGTCCAGACAGTACTCAATAAAATGAAGGATCATACAGACTGCTCCGATCGGTACGAAGGACCAGAAAATCCACTCCGGCCAGTTCAGTACGAAAGTTCTCTTGCCGTTTGCCAGCTGTGTAAGAACTTTGTCCATTCCGTATTTAAACAGGATTGCGGAAAAAACAATGCTGAGAACCGTGATCAGGATCACAGATGGTTTTTCCAGTTTTTTCGGAAGACGGTCTGTAAACAATGTCAGACTTACCAGTCCTCCTTTTTCGCGGCAGGCAAGTGCTGCTGCCAGAAGTGTGATGAGAACAAACACCGCTACAACAAGCTCTTCTGTAAAAGACCATGAGCGGTGGATGACCTTACGGGAAAATACATTTCCCACAGTCAGCACAAGGATCAGCAGTGTGGAAATGACCAGTACGATTTTTTCTACTGCTGCAAGTGCGTTCATGAGTTTTTTGTACACTTTCATACTCTTTCCCCTTTTGTGTATTTTTTCCGGTTTCAGACCATTACCCCAGGATTTTGGATAAAAAAAATCCGTCCCCTCTCAGGGACGGATATAAAATTCCGCAACCACCCTGTTTCTCCATTGAAACAAGCACGATTCTGCAACGTACCGGCATACGCGACTTCTGTAACGGGAAGTACCCGTGAAAACCTACTTACTTGTCTGAAACTTTCGGCTTTCCTTCTCAGGGATGATATTCAAGGCAGTTCCGACGCTGCATCACACCAGTCACAGCTCTCTGAAGACGGTTCCTCTGTCTTTACTGATTCCCTTCATGGAATTTACTTCTGTTATGTGTTAACTCTTTAATGAGTTAAACCAATTCTAACTCTGTTTGTTTTGATAGTCAAGTTTTTTTTTCAAAAACTCCTTCAGGCGTTCTTTCCTTCTCCGGCGAAGTACTCCTTCACAAGCTTTACAACCACACCGGAAAGCAGGAATACTGCGATAAGGTTAGGGATCGCCATCAGACCGTTGAAGGTCTCTGCGATACTCCAGAGAAGTCCAAGGTCAACAGTTGCGCCGATGATTGCTACCAGAGAGTACAGTACCATAAAAGGTCTGATAGCTTTTTCCTTAAAAAGGAACTCCGCACATCTGGCTCCGTAAAGTCCCCATCCAATGATAGTGGAAAATGCGAAGCAGCACATGGCAACTGCTGTAAAGATGGAAACCCAGTTTCCGTATGTACTGGTAAAACCGCTGATGGTAAGCTCCGCTCCTGCTGCTGCGCCATAACCAACCGGCACCCCGCTGCAGAGGATGACAAGCGCTGTCAGCGTACAGATCACGATCGTGTCCGTGAATACCTCAAAGATCCCGAAAAATCCCTGTTTTACAGGTTTTCTGGTGTCTGCACAGGCATGTGCGATGGAACCGGTACCAAGACCTGCCTCATTGGAAAAAATACCTCTGGAAACACCTTTTTTCATACTCATGAAAAAGCTTCCTACTACGCCGCCTGTCACAGATGCCGGATTAAATGCCCCTCTGATGATAGCGCTGAAAACCCCCGGAACATTTTTCCAGTTGATGATAACTACACCGACGGCAAGAATAATATAAAACAATGCCATAAACGGTACCAGCTTTTCTGTAACCTGGCCGATCCTTTTGATTCCGCCAAGCAGGATCATTGCCACAAGAATCGCAAGGATGATCCCCATAACAAGGTTTACCGTAGAAGTATTGTCTGCAGTGATCACATTGTAATTGATCAGTGCAGAATCAATGGCTGTTGTAATGGTATTAACCTGAGTTGCATTTCCGGTTCCGAAAACAGTGAGCACACCGAAGGCGGAAAACAGATAGGCCAGCCAGTGCCAGTGTTTTTTAAGACCATTCTTAATGTAATACATTGGTCCTCCAACCAGATCTCCGTTGGCATTGGTTTCGCGGAAATGTACTGCAAGTGTTACCTCGGAAAACTTTGTACACATTCCCAGAATTGCGGAAATCCACATCCAGAATACGGCTCCCGGTCCTCCGATGGCGATGGCACCTGCAACACCTGCAATATTTCCGGTTCCCACGGTAGCCGCCAATGCGGTGCAAACAGCCTGAAACGGTGTCAGACTTCCATCGGAAGCTTCTCTTTTCCGAAGCATACGTCCGATAGTGACCTTGATGGCATAGGGGAATTTCCGGATCTGGAGAAAATTCGTGCGGATACTTAAATAAAGACCTACACCAATAATACAGATCATCGCAGGAACGCCCCAGATAAAATTGTTTATGGCAGCATTCACTGATTCAATAACAGATAACATTCTATAATCCTTCCCTTATTTAATTTTGTCTTTTCGGTCAGTACGTTTGTTTGTACAAAAAAGACGATTCTTCAAATTATAGCACATTTTCTGTCGAATGTATAAGAGAAAAGCTTTATAATTTTACTGCGATAAACAAAGAAAGTGAATAAAAGCTGCCAATCCTGTTGTCAAATATGTGATACACCTGTAGTAAAAATACTTATCTGTGGTCAGTATCATTTTCCGTATCGTCCAGGAATGTAAATATATATCCCCAGTATTTCTCTAGGATCTTGCCTCTGCTTCCATAGATCTCATGCTTTGTTCCGATCATATGGATATAATCGCAGGTGGTTTTTCCCTGACGGTTGATCTTTCCGGCAAAATTCTTCAGGGCACGGACAGACACCAGATCTTCGGTCTGGGCCTGGATGAGCAGCATTGGTGCCGTATACTTTTTCCAGCCGTAAAGACGCAGATACCAGCTCATCTCTGCGGAAGCCCAGAGCCAGCCGTAGGACGGAGACCAGGTCTGGAGTTCTTTGTGCTCTGCGCGGAGATTTTTGTAACGCTCATATCTTGGTTTTGATGTTGCGGAACTTGTCTCAAAAGAACCGCCGCCATCGTATGGTTTTTTGCCTGCTACGTATTCTTCATCTTTTCCCAGAATGCACTTCTCCAGAGCGATTCCGGTGGCTGCAGGCCACGGAACATTTCCGGTAAGAGGCCGGATCATCGGGGAGGAAAGAATTACTTTGTGAAACCAGTCCGGCTCCCAGACTGCCGCAATACCGCCAATAGCGCCTCCCATGGAATGTGCAAAAAGATCCAGTGGCAGATCCGGGTGAGCTTTTTTTATGTAGCGGCATGCTTTCAGAAAATCGCGGACATAACGTCTCCAGGTATCGATGTGTACCAGGGACGGATCTGCAGTAAGGCGGTAACTCCGGCCGTGACCACAGTGCTCCGGAATATACACGTGGTAGCCTTCTTTCAGAAAATAGTAGGCCACTTCATCGTATTTCGCTGCGGATTCTGTAAAACCGTGACTGATGACCACCACACCTTTTGGCGCATCAGACAGATACTGCAGCATGTGGATCTTACCTGTGATCCGTTTGTTTTCATTGCGAAATGGATAGTCTGCTCCCGGTACATATAGTTCCCTTTTCCGGGCTGACAGATATGGCTCTACGGTATTTTTCATGGTTTCTTCGTATTCGTTCTCATGTATGATCTGCATATTGATTAAAAACCTCCCTTACTTTTGGTGTATTGCTTTTTTCTCTGCGATTTATGTTTATCCTTTGTAAGATTTTTGAATGATCGTTGATTTCTGTCTTCTTACAGGATAACAGAATTCACTTCTTCCGGCAATGTTTTTTAGTCCATTTTGCTCTTTAATTTCTGTTAAAAAATACCCGGACATTTTCGCATGTACCGGGCATTTCTGTTATGATTTCTGTTGTGTCAAGCGGATATTCGCAATCCCGAAAAGGACTTCCCTGATTCGGTTAAAAGAATTTCACAATGTCTTCCACATCTTTACGTTTCGGGCGTGCAGGCTCCTCTGCTGCTTTTCCGATTGCAATCACTGCAACTACGGTCTCTGTTTCCGGAATGGAAAGGATCTCACGGAGCTTATCTCCTGTACGGAGTCCCATGATCACAGTTCCATAACCAAGCTCCCATGCTTTAAGAACCAGGTTCTCATTCTGAAGTCCCAGATCATAGCAGCCCCAGCCATTTCCAAGTTCATTATCCGGTGTACCGTCTTTCTGGAAACCGGAACGGTTCTGTACAAAAGTAGTAATGATCAGAGCCGCATTCTCTGCCTTGGGCTGGTTCATTTCCGGAAGGCATTCTTTGCTGATCTTCTCTACCATATCTTCAGATGTCACACAGTAATATCTTCCTGTCTGGGAGTTCTTCCAGCTTGGTGCTTCCTGTGCCGCCCTGATTATGGTAAGCAGCTCATCTTTTGTGATCTTTCCCTCCGGGCTGTATTTACGGATGGTTCTTCTCTCTTCGATCAGTTTCTGAAATTCCATATTGATCCTCCTCGTCTGGTGATGCAGAATTTGTGTAATCATTATTAAGTTCTGCGGTTATTGGTATGCTGATTTATATGTTCATATTTTTCATGAAATAATTTTAGCACAATACTGTGTTGAAATCAATTTGTACTGCGAACAACATATGTACTGTAAACATTGAACACTGCTGTTCGCAAAATCACAAGCTTTCTTCTCAGAATTCCAGCATCTGTCTGGAATCTGCACCATCTTTCTTAAAATCAGAATTCAGAAACTCTATCTTCTTCGGCTGCACCTTGATCAGGTTCATGGTATGCGGCATTTTTTTCAGCGCATCCAGCGGGATCTTCCGAAACTCTGCCGCTGCATTATACTCATCAGAAAACGGTGCCACAAGCTCTGCCTCTCCTGTCACCTGCATTCCCTTCAGTTTGCCAAAGCCCTCATATTTATCAAAAATGGCCAGACACACATTCTTATTCTTTTCCAGTGCGGCAAACTTCTCGCCGCCTTCGGAAAACATCCAGAATGCACCATGATGATACGTATACTCGATAGGTGTGCAGCGCACAAACTCTCCCGCACCCGTTGCCAGTGCACAGGTTTTATTTGCCAGAATATACTCTTCCACTGCTTTCTTCAGCTTCGCTTCATCCAGCTTTACACTTTCTGCGTCTTTTTTCTTCCAGTAGGATGCAGCCTCTTCATATTCTTCATGGGAAAGATCTGTTTTTTCCAGAATCTCCTCACATTCATCTTTATCCAGGCACAACGGAATTCCAGTTACACTGTTTACGTTAAACCCGCCGTACCAGGTTCCTGTTACCTCCAGGATATCTCCTACTTTATAGTCAGAAGAATACTCGTCATTTTTTTTGATTACTTTGATCTTTGCCATTTTTTTGCGCCTCCTGATCTTTCTATACAAACGGATTATAAAATCTTCCAAAACGGATGGTCACTGTAAGGCTGATAATAAGCAGCACAACACCCAGCCCCAAAGTAATGAAATCTCTTTTTACAAAAGGTCTCTTCATATACCAGCTTCGCTTCTTATTCTTTCCGAATCCGCGAAGCTCCATGGCGTTGGAGATCACATCGATCCGGTTCAGGCTGGTAAGAATCAGCGGCAGAAGAATATTTACAGAATTTTTCAGCCGGGCAAAAAAGTGCTCATTTTTTCCAAGCTCCACTCCTCTGGCCTGCTGCGCCTGACTGATGCTGTGATAATCCCTCTGGATATCCGGAATGTAGCGCAATGCGATCGCAACAGAATATCCAACTTTATAGGAAATGCCAATGCTGTTCAGACTGGCCGCAAATTCACTTGGATTGGTAGCAGAAATGAAAAGGATCGCTACCGGCAGCGCCACAAAATATTTCAGGGAAATATTCAGCATATAAAACAGCTGCTCCTGTGTCACATCATATCTCCAGAACAGATGACAGATGATATGTTTTGTCCCATACAAAGTCGTACCCTGATTCGGGTCAAACAGAAAAATAAACAGATTGTTCAGAAGCAGAAATACCAGCATAAAAATCATCATAAAGCGGACTTCTTTAAATTTGATCCTGCTGAGTTTAAATGCGGCAATACTCACCGCAAACAGCCCCAAAAGTACCCAGGTATTGTAGGTGATCATGCTGGCAAAGGTAAACAGCAGGAAAAAAGCAAGCTTGGTTGTACCGGTCAGCTTATGCACCACACTCTCCCGCGGCAGATAATTCAGTACTGTTTTAGCAGCCATGGCTACGCACCTCCCTGTCTTCCTTTATGAAACGTTCCACAAACGCTTCCGCCGGTGTGATATCCATATGGTTGGCCAGTGTGAACAGACTGGTCTCCTTCAAGGCCGCCTTCTGTATCAGCTCCGGATCACAGAGAACGGCTGCCGCACTTCTATCTGCAATCAGCTGTCCGTCTGCAAATACCAGTGCACGTGGTGTATATTCCAGCATCAGGTGCATGTCATGAGTGATCATTACAACCGTAACTCCCTGCTCATTTAAACCACGGAGAAATTCCATGATCTCTGTATAATGGTGGAAATCCTGGCCCGCGGTGGGCTCATCCAAAATGATCAGTTCCGGATTCTGCACAAGAACACTTGCAATTGTCACACGTTTTTTCTGCCCGAAACTTAAAGCAGATACCGGCCAGTTACGGAAGGGGTAAAGGCCGCAGATCTTTAAGGTTTCCTCCACTTTTTCCCGAATCTCTGCATCACTTTTTCCCATATTTTTAAGGCTTAATGCAACCTCATCGAAGATCATGGTCTTGGAGATCATCTGGTTGGGGTTCTGCATAACATACCCGATATACTTTGCTCTGTGACGAATATTTTCCTGAAGAAGATCTCTGCCGTCAAAAAGAATCTCACCGGAATCCGGCGTTTCAAAGCCGCACACAAGCTTGGAAAATGTGGATTTTCCGGCACCGTTTTTTCCGACGATGCTGACCATCTCGCCTTTCCCGATAGAAAGACTTACATTGCGAAGTGTCTGATGATCTTTTGTGTAACCAAAACTTAAATTCTTTACTTCCAGAAGAGGTGTTTTTTCTGCTTCTTTTTCTGCTGTCGGCTGAGCATGGAACCAGTTGTGGATCTTTGTTCTGTCTGATTCATTTATGATCACGGAATCCACATGGGAAGGTTTTTTCTCTGGAAGGATATCCACTCCTGCGTAGCGCATAGCTGTCAGATACAATGGCTCGCGGATTCCGTTTTCTCCCAGAAGCCCTGTGGAAAGCAGTTCATCCGGATGAAGATCTGCAAGGATTCCTCCGTCTTTCATAAGAATGATGCGGTCTACATTTCGCCACAGAACATCCTCGAGACGATGCTCGATGATCACTACAGTAGTATCCGTTTTTTCCTGGATCTCATCGATCAGCTCAATGGTCTGCTTGCCAGTGGCAGGATCAAGGTTCGCCAGCGGCTCATCAAAGAGAAGGATCTTTACCTGATCCACCATAACACCTGCAAGACTTACCCTCTGCTTCTGACCACCGGAAAGCTCATGGGGTGCATAGTCCATGTGGTTCTCAATCCCTACCAGTTCTGCCGCATGGCGGGTGATCTCATGCATCTCATTCTGGGGCGTGCAGCTGTTTTCCAGGGCAAAAGCAATGTCTTCCCCCACTGTCAGGCCGATAAACTGTCCGTCCGGGTCCTGTAATACAGTACCAACATGGGCAGACAGCTCGAAAATGCTGCTTTTTGGCGCATCGACGCCGTCTACAGTCAGCTCTCCGGTACATTCACCCGGATTGGAAAATGGATTCAGTCCGTTGATGCAGCCGGCAAGAGTGCTTTTTCCACAACCGGAAGGTCCGGCAATGAGAACTCTCTCACCTGGATAAATGTCCAGATTGATCCCCATCAGTGTGGGACGTTTCTGGGCACGGTACTGAAACGTAAAATTTTTAAAAGAAATAACAGGAGATTTTTTCTCAGTCATGTATTATTACCTCAATGAATCAATAAAACGTTCATATATTAAGAGAAGAAAAGCCTTTTCATCTGCCTTATAAGCACAATGAAAAGGCTTTTTGTCAAAGTTTTACTCCTGGTCCAGAGAACCTTTCTTTGCAATAGTTTTCGTATAAGCCAGGATCAGAAGTCCACCTACTACAGCTCCGGTAATTGTGTTGGAAACTGCTGCAAACGCACCCTGTGCAAATACTTTATTTGCAGGTTCTGCATAGATCAGAATGTCAAGTACAGGAGCCACAACGACCCATCCGATCACATGTGCAACCACATTTGCGATTACAAAAATCGTTACTTTTCCTTTACCGAACTCACCTTCCTGAACATTCAGTTTCTTCGCAAAAACACCGATTACCACACCTACAAACGCAGAAGTGATAACCCAGCTCCACCACGGGCTTCCGCCCCAGGACAGATCTACCAGTGTGTGACCGATGAATCCGATCAGTCCACCTGCAACCGGTCCGTACATTGCTGCCAGCAGAGCCAGTACTGCATACTGAAGGCTGATGTTCGTATTCGGTACCGGACTTGGGATTGCCACAAAACGTCCGAGCACGAAAAACAGAGCCGCACCAATACCGATGGCTACAACATTTTTAATGCCGTTATTGTTGTTCATAGTCTCTTCCTCCCTCAGTTTCCCACACTGTCTTCACCACAAGCCACAGCGCGGACTCGCCGTTCAGACACATGAGAATTTCTTCTTCATTTATGAAACACGCATAGTATACGACTTTTCTGAAGAAGTTGTCAATGGACAGACGCTTTGTCTTTACGATTTACCACATAAATTCCCACACAGACAAGGAACAGTGCGATCAGGCTTCCCATATTAAATGCCTGGCGTACTTCTCCCAGAACCAGTGCAGACAAAATTACGCTGAACAGGGGATTTACAAATCCAAAGATGGCAACTCTGGATACATCATTCCATGCAAGCAGCACTGACCACAGCGTATAAGCCACAGCGGAAACCATTGCAAGATAAAAAATAATTCCGATTCCGGCAGCATTTACCACTCCCAGATGTCCGCCCATTATTTTTCCGATAAGGAACAGAACGATCCCTCCCATGGTAAACTGTGTTCCGCTGAGTATTACCGGTGACACTTTTCTGGAAAAAATGTTGATCAGTACTGTAGACATTCCATAAGAAAACTGCGCGATCAGGATAAATCCTTCTCCCGTGAGCTTAAATCCTGCATCCAGGGAATTTCCCATCAGATTGATCACAACGACGCCTGCAAAACCCAGGATACATCCGATCATCTTTCTTCCTGTCATACGTTCCTTACGGAAAATAAAACAGGATAACAGAATCGCGATAAAGTTTCCAAGGCCTGTGATGATCGCACCTTTTACTCCGGAAGTATGCGCCACTCCGATATAAAAGAAGAAATACTGACACACCGTCTGCGCCAGGCAGACCGGTACTGCATATTTTAGGATCGTCCGGTCCGGGATCATGACTTTCCGTTCACTGATGGACGCAAAGATCAGTACCAGAATCCCTGCCAGTGCAAAACGCACTCCCGCAAAAACGATCTGGCTTGCAGTATCTGCAGAATCCACCTGCATCAGACGATATCCTGTCTTGATCAGCGGGATCGCACTTCCCCAGAGAAGACAGCAGACACAGGCAAGCGCCGCCACCACCCAGGTTTTTGTCAACGTTGTTTTTGTTTGTTTCATTTGTTTATTCTCTCTTTCCCAAAACTTCTTCCATCTGACTTAAGATGGATTTTATTTCATTTATTGCGCTGATACTGACGTCACGGAAATCAATCTTTTTCTCTTTTCCACGAAATTCCGCTTCATAAGTTCTGGCTTTCTCTTCATCTTTATCCTTATATCTGGCTTTTCCGATCAGCCAGGCACTGGAATCCGCATGGTCCGGATATTCCGTATTTCCCTGGATCAGAAAATCCTTCGAAGTTTCTGTCAGTGCTGTTTTCAGTTTTTCTGCTTTATTCAGAAATTCTTCGGTTACCTGTGGATAATGTTCTTTTATATAGAAGAGATTTTTGTGAATACAGGTGGCACTTTTTTCCATCAGTTTCCGTTCTTCCGGATTCTTAAAATTATCATATTCCCCTGGCTTCACTTCCCAGCCACGGATAGACTTACTCAGTTCCATCAGCCAGTACACATGTCGTGAAACATCTTCCGGGAACATGAAATAGGTAGAAAATTCATGATCGATCATCGGCGCAAGGCTGATAATCTCTCCCTCTTTATCACAGAGAAAAGCTACATTCTCATAATGATAATTCTGGTCTCCCTTCAGAACAGAGATCAGTACCTGCATAGCAAGCTGTTCTGCCAGATCTTCGTGTTTCTGGAAAAATTCCGATTCAAAGATGTCCCGATAATCGTAAAACATCTGGCAGTAGTTTACATAATTATCTATGTCAACTTTTTTATCCGGATATTTCCGGAAAAACTCCAGAAGATTCAGAAGGGACTCTCCCTCCTTATATGCCACAGGAACTGCGGTTCCATAATCGAGATATTTCTCATTTACCGCCTCATAACCCTCACAGATCGCCAGCTCATACTGTGGCGCAGGCATGAAATATTCATTAATGACCGTTGACCAGAATACCTCTGCATAAGCATATAGTGGTGTGGAAAATGGCTTGGATTTCGTCAGTGGTTTAAAGATCATATTCCCTGGAAATATGGGGAAATGCTTTTCCCCGCTTACCACACCTACGGCTTCCGCTTTAAGGTTTCCGATGCGGTCTTTATACCGATAATGTGTGACTTTATAACACATAGCAGTCATACCGTATTGCCTTTCCTTTCAGCGTATAGGACGGTTCCCGGCCGGCAAGATATTCACTTTTCAGCGGACGTTTGACGATGATCTTATCCGGATTCGCCTTGATAGCTGCATCAAAAAGATCCGTTTCCTCAGAACACGGTGGTTCCAGTTTCTGGATCAGCTGAAGTTTCTTATTGATCAGGCTGGATTTCTGCCTTGCCGGGAACATAGGATCCAGATAGATCACGTCCACCGGATCAAGAAGTTTTGACATACATTCCACACTGTTTCCTTCGATCACTTTCATACGACTGGCAATGTCTTTCAGATCTATATTTTTCTTCGCACGGCGAATGGCATCTTTCAGAAGAGCTGCAATCACCGGATTCTGCTCATACAAAGTCACCTCATATCCCTGAGCTGCCAGAAGAAAAGCATCTTCTCCCATTCCGGCTGTGGCATCAATGGCCTTCCTGCCCTCTTTATCAGACTTGGCAGCTTTCACCAGCATCTCATGCTGCAGCCGTCCATTGGTCACTCTGTGCAGCATAGACTCTACGAAATTACCCTGATAGGTCAAACCAAATCCCGACAGAGATACCCCTTTAGAATCAAACCGGACAGTAAGATAATCCCCCGGCTTATCCTGAATCGGCGCATCCGTCCTCCTGGCAAAAGACTCTGCCTGATCCCTTTGTCCACCCTTTCCAAGGCAGACTACGATTTTATTGTTCATTTTTGTTGTTCTCACTTCCATGGTTGTTTGTGGTAATCCTGAAGATATAAGTATAACATAGTATTACCAAAACATCGTATCATTTTTTTGAGAATGTCACATCATTTCTTAATGTTCCTCTTCCATCATTGCTTCAATCCATGCCTTTTTTGCATCCAATGCATTTGCTACCGCAATTTCAACAGTTTCACCGCAGGTAATGCACCCTGGCAAATCAGGATAAAAAGCCACAAATCCTCCCTCTTCCTTATCTTCTATAATTTCCATACGATAGGGCATTTCCATATAATCATTCAGCGTTTTCATTTTTATTCTCGGTCTCACTTTCGACTATTTGTCTTACCAGCTGGTAGATCGCTATTCCGTCTTTTCGGCCATTTCAACTCACAGCCTCTCAAGGAAGCTGACATAAAAAGAAAGTAAAAATCCTATATACAACGTTTTCTTTTTTCACTCTTGTAATATCTGATCTTTTTGTTTATAATAACCATTGGTTAGTGTTGTTCTATATGTTATCATAACCGTTGGTTAATATCAAGAGGTGAATTTTATGAATTTTTGTCCGGAAAGGCTGATCCAGCTTCGAACGTCCCTGAATATCAATAAAGCAGAAGCCGCACGCCAGCTTAATATTTCAGCTATGGCATACGGCCGTTACGAACGTGGAGAGCGTGAGCCCTCCTACCAATCTGCATGTTTTATCGCACAGACTTTTCATTGTAATGTAGATTTTTTATATGGAATATCTGACCAGATGGAAGCCGATCAGATCATCATCTCCCGTTCCGAATCACCGGAACTGTATGAACTGGTACAGACGATGCAGACAGACCAGGAACTGAGAAGCAGGATTTTTACTTATGTCAGGGAACTTTCATACAAAAAAACTGAGGAACTGTCCTGTAAATAGAACGGTTCCTCTGATATATTTTTCTTATATAGGGAAAATATCCATTATAAATATAGAAAATAACTCCCTTCTTCTGCCTGATTTATTCCCAGTCACTTCTCCGTTTTTTGTAGTCCTCATCAATCTGCCTTTTCCAGCTTTCATCAATACGCGCATCATTTCTGAATACAGAAATCGCTTCTCCGATCACCTGGTAATTCAGCATAGTTCCTCTGCTGTCACAATTATAATTTACCGCTCTGTCTTCACTGATGCCAAATCTTCCTGCCGTTTGTACCGCATCTATGTTTGCTCCCAGAAAAAGGAACTCCCAGCCATATCTGGATTTCTGACGCTCGATCATTCCTTTCACCTTTTTGGCACTGTAATAACGACTGGCATTTTCTTCCCCGTCTGTTATGATAACAAATAATGTACGCTCCGGCACATCCTCCATTCTGGCATATTTATGTACATTTCCAATATGATGGATTGCCCCTCCGACAGCATCCAGAAGTGCAGTACATCCTCCCACAAAATACTCTTTTTCTGTTAAGGGCCTGATCTTCTCTAAATCTACCCTGTCATGAAGAACTTCTGCCGTATTATCAAAAAGCACCGTAGAAACCAACACAGAACCTTTTTCTTTTTTCTGCTTTTCGATCATGGAATTAAATCCCCCAACCGTATCTCTCTCAAGTCCTGCCATAGAACCGCTTCTGTCAAGGATAAATACAATTTCTGTCGTCTCTTCCCTCTCGCACTCCCTGCCAAGTTCCCTGTCAAACTGGTTAAGGACTTTTCTCATATTGCCCGGAATTCTCTTCCTGCATTCTTCCCGCAGCTCCTCCGGCACTCCATAAAAAGCTTCCGCAATACTACCCGCAATAGCCGCCAGAGTATCTGTATCACCACCAATAGAAACTGCATTTCTTACAGTATCCTCGAAATCCTCTGCTTCCAGAAAAGCAATGATTGCTTCCGGTACTGTTTTCTGACAGCTCTCCACATGACGATAAAATGGCCGGATCTCATCCAATGTTCTGTTCAGATTATAATGAAATTCTCCTGTTACATATTCACGGATCTCTTCCTTTGACTTTCCATTTCGGGCAAGAAAAATACAGCTGGCCGTTGCCTCAGCACCTTTAATTCCTTCCGGATGATTATGTGTCACCTTTGCTGTTGCCCTTGCTGCTGCCCGGGTCTGTTCCAGATCCGGATATAACCATCCTGCTGCCGACACACGCATCGCAGAACCATTTCCATAGCTTCCATAAGGTTCCGGATGATCCGCCATAAGCCACTGACGAAATCTTCCGCCATACCCTGCTCTTGGATATCGTCTTCCCCATTTACGCATCTGATTCTGAACAGCATTTTCAATTGTTTCTTCATCCGCATTTATTCCGGTTTCCATTAAAGCTTCTGCCACCGCGATTGTCATTACAGAATCATCTGTAAAACGACATCCCCATGAAAACAGTTCAAAATCTTTTGTCTTATCGCCTCTGTCAAATTCAAATGGACTTCCAATAATATCTCCTAAAATCGCACCGTACATATATGCCTCCTGTCCCCGGAACCAATCCGGTAATCTTGTTTTTTTATTGTGATTTTATAATACACGGGTTTTATACCAGTATGGTCGCTGAACCGGCGACATTTTTATAAGATAGGAATAAAATATCCATTTGCACTCCACTTTGCTGCATTCAGACTCCCAGTATTTCATTTGTGTATTTAAACAAAACCGTATTCAACTGCATGATATCATACTGTCTGTCTATAAGCGCTTTCTGCACGATCAGATCCACCTTACTGCTTGGGCTGAATGCCCAGTCTGCTCTCGCCAGAAGATCTTTTGCCTGTTCCAGATTTAATTTCAGCGCAATACACAATGCCATAACTGTTTTTTTCTTCGGATGATAATGGCTGTCACACTGGATTTTTGAAAAATGCTTCCTGTCAAGATTGGCCGCTTTCCACACATCCTTATTATCCATTCCCGATCTTTCTATCAGCTCGAACAGTTTTTCATGAAAACTCGGTCCGATCTGATTCAACTGCTCCTCCAGGGACATCGCTCCCCATCCCAATGCTTCATTGGAAAAAGATGCCTCATAAAAATTTTCTTCTGGAAATCGATCCGCAGGATAACCGTTTCGATTCTCATACTCTGATCTTCTGTCCCGGCGAAATGGTTGAGAATATTCTGCCGCATAATTTTGATTCACATAATTTTCATCAATGTAAGAATCTACAACATCTACAATCTGACTGGAAAGCTGAAATGATTCTTTGTCAAATACCGCAAGAATGATATTCATCTCATGCTCAGCAAGAAATTTACTGAATGTAGAAACTGCGATCTCAAGAGCCATATCTTTCGGAAATCCATACACACCCGTTGCGATCAGCGGAAACGCGATACTTTCACAATTCAGCTCTGCTGCTTTTTTCAGAGATTTCCAGTAACAACTTTCCAGTATTTCAAATTCATGAGATTTTCCCCCCTTCCATACAGGCCCAACGGTATGGATGATATACTTTGCGGAAAGATTATACGCATCCGTTACCGCAATCTCTCCCCGACGGATTTTTCCGATCTTCCACCTTGCCCGAAGTAACTGTGATTTTCCTGCCGCCTTATAAATCGCATAATCCGTGCCACTGCCGTAAACTGGATTGGGATTCGCCGTATTTACAATGATATCCGCTGTAATTTTTGTGATGTCATTCTGTATGATCTTAAATGGCATAGCATACCTTCTTTCTGTTATTCACGTTTATGAATATAATATTTCCTGGACTAATTATCTCTTTTCTTATCATACCATAAACCGATATTTCAGCGATATCTATTTTTCTTCCGTAGTGTGCTCCTGCCACAAGAGCTTTTTTATGCCACTGGAATATTATGAAGAAATTTCCCATAACCAAAAAGCTGAACCAGATTTTTCATCTGGTTCAGCCATAACGATTCTATATATTTCATTATCTTAAAATCCGATCTTTCCTCAGACTCACACAGGAAAAGCTGTACTTCACAACCAGGATCAGGTACATCACACCAACCACCAGGATGGCCATGATACCTGTTTTGAAAAACAGATGGGATACCATTGTAACGATCAGCAACAGCCCGATGGCTTTGCTCATAAAAATATAGGTCTTGTAAGAACTCTGATAGATAACTTCCTTCTCCGCCTCATCGCAGCTCTCCAGCCACTGCTGCTGAAATTTCCTGGAGGAAATATCTCCTCTTTTTTCCGGATGCACTGTCTGAAGCAGCTTGATATATCTGGCCTGCATGATTCCATTATAAAAGAAACAAGCTACAAACAGCACACAGGCAATGAGAAAATTAATCGCATTTTTATTACTGGATTCGATATATCCCATCTGATAGCCATTTGCAAGAAGAAAAATGCAAAATACTTGTGAGATTACATTAACACATTGCAGGATCGCTCCATATTTTTCTTCCTGATAGCTGACAAGATCCGCCTCCTCATCTTCCGCAGTCTCGATTCTTTCGCAGACTTTACCCAACTTTCTCAGGCAAATCTCTCCTGCCAGAACAGAAATAATATTTATCACCAGCATCCCCGGAACCAATATGCTCTGGATCAACTTTGGCCATGTTGTCAGAAATGCTTCCAGATTTCCATGAAAGTAATACATAAAAACACCGAAAAAGCCTCCAAGCACACCTCCAAACACCATTGCCAGAAGCATTTTCACACTGAATTTTTTAACACTTTTTGTCTTATTCTCCTGTTTCATCTTCATCCTCCTCATACATGAAAATGTCCTCTACACTTACCTGAAAGATCCTGGCGATCTTAAGCGCCAGTGTTACAGACGGTGAATAATCGCCTCTCTCAATCAGGCTGATCGTCTGCCTGGACACCCCGGCCAACTTCCCCAGCTCAGTCTGATTAATCCCCTTGCTGGAACGATATTCTTTTAGACGATTTAACAGTGGCAATTCAGGCCCTCCTTCTGCTGTTTATTTTGACAAGTTTTCTTGTCATTTCATGGTTTTATCTTAGCATTGACAACTTTACTTGTCAATATGTTTTTGACAAATATTGTTGTCATTTATTCAGGAATGAAAATGAGCAAGGAAGAATATGATGAATGGAGATATAAGTACCCGGAACTGGATACCTACCAGAGACATGCCAAAGTGCCTTCTCAGAAATTGAGCGATCACCTTATGCAGGCTCTATTTGATGAGAAAAAGAACTAAAAGAAAAACCTTACCGATATTCTTTTTACTTTTGAAAATCAGTAAGGTTTCTTTATATACGTTATGAAATAAGATTTATATCTCTTGAATAATCACAAAATGTTGCCATTTTGTTGCCAACTCCTAAGCAAATTTGCTTGCAGCCCGCATAAATACTGGTATCTTGTGATTGTGTGGATTATTCGAATTCGACAATTACTAATCAATTTTGTTTAGAGATTATTTGTTGTCGTGTTCGCTTTTCTTTCAATTACTTGATTTATCCATATTATCCTGCCTATATGGGCTAATGTTATCAGTTTGTTATCGCTGTTGATAACGCTCGCTCCGTAACTGTGGATAATAGCAATATGTTGCGATTCAAATTATAAGCGAGTTTGTTTAGGAAAACAACACCATATTGCAAAATACAATAAACAAATATTTTTTCCACTATCCCAACAAACTGGAAGTTATCTATTTCTCCTCTTCGTTAAGACCTAGTTCATTACATATTACTTGCTATCCATCATACCTTATTCTTTCTACCAGCGTTTCCTTTTTCAGATTACTGCTTAAAACGCAGGAAAGTACAATCTGCAACAGACCGACCAAAAAAATCATAATAAAAATTGGTACGATTGGAACATGATAGATATTCATTCCAAATATTCCATTATGTTTTGCATAGGAAAAAAGTGCATAGCCGAGCGGCAGACCAATGATCAAAGCTACGCATATGGTACCAACCGTAAACATCAGTCCCTGTAACTGCAGGCATAAATTTAATTGTTTATTTGTCATACCCACAGCCTGTAATATACCATATTCCTGCTTTTTTGTCGTAATATTCATGATCATGGTATTCGCCATATTCATAAACCCGATGAGTCCTACAATAGCCATAAACAGATAACAGCCAAGCTTCATCATGCTGCTTGCAAATTCGGCAGATTGTAACTGCGCATGATAAGTATCCATTTTTATATGCGAAGTATTAGAAATCAAAGTATTCAGACTTTGTTCTACAGATGCCACATCTTTTTTATCACAATCCACCCACAGATAGCCATAGGCTGTTCCTCTCGGATTCATGGAACGATATACACCTTCCGGAATGACAAGATAAGTGTCCGCACTTACAAAAGATCCTGCAATCTTTCCCTGATAGGTATAGGTTCCACTTCCATTCTCAAAGTCAAATGCAATGGATTCACCCGGAGCATATCCATCTTGTTCCATCCACGTTGACCAGCCAAAGAAAATATCACCATTCTTTACCGCCTGATCATAGTCCATAGAGCCAATATCCCCTTCTTGGCGCATAAAATCAAAATCCTTTTTACTCACAATAGTAGCCGGAAATCTTGTTCCGTTCAGATTTACAGAGACAATCTCTCTCGTCATGACATCTGTTACTCCCGGAATGCTTTTGATTTCTTCAATCAGCGAATCATTCAATGGATCATCCGTCAGAATCGTATCCAGATTATTCTCCGGATATCTTTCATCATACTCAGCAGAATAGTCAAGCTGCAGTTCAAATTGTCCATGATTAACGGAAAGACGTGCTTCATGCTCCGTGTCAATATTTCCCACATAATTAGAGATAATCACAAATAATACGCAAGAAAAACCCATTGTGAGGATAGTACCAATAGTTCTTTTGGGATTACCCGTTACATTTGCCATTGCCATAGAAAACACGGTGACATTTTTTCTGCCATTTCGTTTTCCTTTTTTTTGTGTTTCTGCATTTTCTAAATACCGTGTTGCTTCGATAGGTGAAATCCGTGAAACAATTTTCATTGGTTTACGCAGTGCCAAAGCAACGGTAAGAAATGATACGAAAATACAGAGAAGCATAACAGGCAGGGAAAACAGAGGCACCTGCTGATTTTGAACTCCCATAGAGCCAGTTCCGGTTGATACAAGGTTCCCCTGTTCTACCAGCCAGTTAAAACCGCATTTTGCAATCAGAAAGCCAAAAAGCAATCCAACTGGTATTGAAAAAAATGTCAAAAAAATGCCCTCTCTGAAGATCAGTTGTTTCATCTGCTTTTTTGTCGCTCCCAGAGCCTTGATTTTTCCATACTCCTGTATCTTGTTGGCAATACCGACCTGAAAAATATTATAAATGACCACAACAGAGAAAAGTACAATTGCAAGAATCAAAACCCCGCATACCGCAATCGTTTCATAACTCGGCTGCAAGACCCACTGCAGGTAGAGATCATTGATGATCACGTTTTTCTGGTCAATGCCGCAGGAATCCGCGATTTCTTTTATAACAGGCGCAACATTATTCATAGATACATTTGCAGAATCGCTCAAGGTAAAATAGATATTATATTGCCTGTCACCCTCCGCAACACGCTCATTATAAAAATCCTGCGAACCGAATACAACATAGGAAGCCTCGATGGTATATTCATCCCGGTCATATAAAATCCCGCTGACAGTAAATTCCACCGGTGCGTATTCCGACTGCATGCCGGAACGGTACTCCAATGTTACGGTGTCTCCGACCTTTACATCATGGTATCCCACTGCATCAAAGAAAGCGCGTCCTGCGGCAATTTCCTGCGCCTTTTCCGGATAGGTACCTTCCTTCAACACATATTCCTGATTATAGGGAAGCATTTTCCTGACCGTTTCATCCGCACTGACAAAGCCGCCATTTTCATTTCCTTTCAGGATGCCCTCCGTACACATGATGCCGATATCAGATATCTCAGCTCTGCGTTCCACTTCTTTTAATTGCGTACCATCTGCTGCGACAAACAAACCATAATTGCTTCCATATGAGCCTGCCGCCTGACTTTTCTGTAAACGGATCATTCCATTTCCCACAGTACTGATAATCACAAGCAGCATCGTAGTCAGACATATGGACATCATAATCAGTATACTTCTTGTCTTGTTCTTTTTGTCATTGCTATATGCAATCCTGCTTATTGTCTTCATCTAAAATCCACCACCTGTCCGTCCTCAATTACCAGAATACGATCAGCGACCTGTGCAATTTCGTCATCATGGGTAATCATTACAATTGTCTGTCCATATTTTTTTGCTGTCATCTTAAGCAGAGCGATTACCTCATCACTGGTCTTAGAATCAAGATTTCCTGTCGGCTCATCTGCAAATATAATTTCCGGACGATTCACCAGTGCTCTTGCAATTGCTACTCTCTGCTGCTGTCCTCCGGATAACTGATTTGGCAGATTATAAATCCGGTTTTCAATCCCCAGAGTTGCAATAATATCATTTACATACGCTTCATCCACTTTTCTTCCATCCAGCCCCAGTGGCAGTACAATATTTTCCCAGACATTAACAGATGAAACCAGATTAAATGCCTGAAAAACAAATCCGATTTTTCTTCTGCGGAAAACAGCAAGGGCATCTTGATTCATCCTGTATAAATCTTTCCCTGCTAAAATAACACTGCCTTTTGTCGGGGTATCAAGCCCTCCAAGCATATGAAGTAATGTACTTTTACCTGAACCTGACTTTCCGACAATTGCGACAAATTCTCCCTGCTCAATCTGAATGTCCACCTGATTGACTGCTTTAACCTGATTCTCACCTGTGCCATAAAACTTACAAAGCTGCTTGGTTTCTAATATCACACTCATGTGTTGCCTCCTTTTCAATTCTGTAAAGCGTACCTTTTCAGCACGCTTTCTTTGCCTGTTTATATATTTGGTCATTTTTCAACCTACATCCAAATTGTATCAGGACAATCTTTCATTTCACTTTCAAAAAACGAGCAGAAGTCTTACAGAATTGTAAGATTTCTGCTCGCTTAAAATTTAACCAACATATGGTAATTGAATCACAAACGTGCTTCCTTTTTTCTTTTTGCCGGAGGTTACCGTAATCGTACCTGCGTGTTTTTCGATAATTTCTCTCGATAGAAAAAGTCCGATTCCTGTACCACTCTTTTCCATGACCTCCTTGGAACTTCCTCTGTAAAATCGTTGAAAAATTTTGTGATACTCATTCTGCGGAATACCAATTCCCTGATCCTCAATTTCCATTCTTACAAGATAGTTTCTTTTTTGTAACCGGATAAATATTTTTGAACCACACGGACTGTACTTGACCGCATTATCCAGAACGTTGATCACAGCTTCACCAAGCCACCTTTTATCCTGCATAATCGTGCATGTTTCCAGCTCTTTTTCATAGTCAAAAACGAATTCAATTTCTTTCTCATCCGCTTTAGGATAAGTGCGGTTCACAGCAGATATGACAGTATCCATAAGCGGAAGTTTTTTCTTATTAATCTGAATCAGTCCAGTTTCCATCTTGGATATTTCAAGAAGCGACTGCAATAATGTCTCCAGTCCATCCAGAGCACTCCGACAACGGATACGAAACTCCTCCTGTTCTGTGGCACTTAAGTCATTCTGCATCAGCACACTAAAACATGTATCCAAAGCTGCAACCGGTGTCTTTAACTGGTGAGAAATATCAGAAACCATTTCTTTCGTGTTCTCCTTTTCTGCCCTTGCTTCTTCCTTTATCAACTGAATATGATGTCCGATTGCTTCAAGCTGGTCATTCAATTTTTCCAGTTCTGCATGATTTTCCGTTTTCAGTAAATCATCAAATTTATTTTCACGGAATCTGATCAGAATTTCTTCCAACTGGTCTAAAATTTTCTGATGACACGCATCTTCTTTTTTCTTCCAATAAAGTAAAAAAGTCAAAAGAAGCACGCATATCACAGTGCTTACAGCACCGGTCGCCATAACCTGATGCCGGAATTGCGAATAAAATGCATTCCCTTTATTCCCCCAGTATCCATATTGCTCCAATAATCGCCTTCCCTGTTCGTTAGTTTCAATATCCTTATCCTTAAGCAATTCCGAAACAGCATCCAGCCCGGAAAATTCTTCCTTTGCAGCAATCTCTGTCATAAGATTCATTTTATATTTATAATCTTCATAAAACACATACGTGGTAAAGCAATTTAATATTGCAGACAATAATATGACAGGTAATACCAAGGAGAGCACTACTGTAATCTTCTTGCGATATCTCTTTGTCACTGCCTTACCTCCTGATTCCATATATACCCAAGACCTCTGATATTCTTTATATAGACCGGTGCAGCCGGATTGTCTTCGATTTTCTCACGGAGTCTTCTGATATTGACAGCGATTGTATTTTCATCCACAAAATCCCCTTCCAGATCAAACACATTTTCCAATATTTGTGTTTTTGAAAGAATCTGTTTCGGATTCTGAAGAAAAAAAGTCAGCATTTTCAACTCCGTTTTTGTCAGACTGATTTCACGACTCTTTATCAGGACTTTCATTTCTCCTGCGATAAATACGATATCTCCCGAAATCATCTTTCCGGCTTCCGTTTTCTCCTGTCTGCGGCGGAAATGTGCTTCTATTTTCAAAAGAAGTACCGAAAGACTAAACGGCTTTGTAATATAATCATCTGCCCCTGCTTCATATCCCATGACCTGATCCATCTCCTGATCTAGTGCTGTAAGACAAATAATGTATGCATTATAATTGCATCTCATCCACCTTACAAATTCCAGTCCATTCCCATCCGGAAGATTCACATCACAAATGGTAACATCCACATTATTATCACTTGCAATTCTTTTCGCTTTTTTCACTGATTCTGCTGAAAAAACCTCATATCCGGATTTTTTCAGTGAAAATGTAATTCCACGATTTAAATTTTCATCATCTTCAACCACGAGTATACCTGGCATAGCATATGCACCTCTCTTTATTAACTATTTTTCCTCTTCGTTACATATTTGTTCTGCCTCAATATCCTCGGTAGTGACTTTCCCTGTAATATCCCTATAGGCTTCTTTTATTCCATTTTTGACCGCCCACTTAATTATAAAATATAATGCAAGTAAGACGATTAGTGCTGTGCCAAAACTAATTCCTAATTCTTCAAACATTTCATTACCTCTGTCAATTCCGATTGAGATTTCACCTGTTTTTAAAAATTTAATAACTGTTATATTTTGTTATTAAATTCTCTACAAACCCTTGAAAACACTGGATTTATCGCAGGTGAACTTTCCCTTATTGTTTCCCTTGTGTTATATCGTCCCATCAGTGTTTACGAACTCTGATAAGGGCAAATACAAGGGCACAAGATGTCCAGTGGACATCTGCTCTGTGCCGACCGAAGCGGCAGCGGAGACCAAAAAAATCATATAAAACAGTATAACACAAAATGAAAGTGACATGGTGAACTGATTGAAATGCTTCTGATTTTTGTAACAAATGATTGATTGAACGATAAGGAGATAAGATGCGATGAGAACGATACTTGCAGAATACAATCCACGCAGAAACAGCATTGATGTATATACCAGTGCAGGCTATATGCTTCGCATTGACTGTTGGGAAGCAGAAAAAAATTTAAAAACTACACCCGGATCAGACTGTGCATTAAACGCACTTGCTATTGATGAACCACTTGAGTATGCAAAATTATATCTTGATGGAAATTTGCAGATGTGTATTGCCCTCATGGCAGCCAATGATGGAGACATCTGGGATTACTCTTTATCTGCAAGTGGCGGAAAGAAAACTCCGGCACATCCTGCCTTACCTATCGTATGTATTACAACTTCTGCTGGAACCGCAAGCGAGGTTGATATTGCTTCTGTTATTACCAATGATGAAACACAGGAAAAAACAGGCATTTTCTTCCCATCTATGTTCCCGACACTTTCTGTTGTTGACAGTGACTTGATGATGAGTGTTCCGGCAAAGCTTACTGCTTATCAGGGAATGGATGCCTTTTTCCACGCATCAGAAACGGTTGTAAATATCAACCACCATCCTATGGCAGAAATGTTTGCTTTAAAAACCATAGAATATGTTGCAAAATATCTTCCAAGAGCAGTAAAAGACGGAAATGATAAAGAAGCCCGTGCATACATGGCTCTTGCAAATACTTTTGCAGGTTACTATATGATGTGTACTTCTGCCCACACTATGGAACATGTAATGGGCAGCTTCCATGACAACCTCATTCATGGTGCCGGTCTGATTGAAATTGCACACGCTTATTATGATTTCTTCGCCGAAAAGAAAACTTCCGAAGAAAATATGATAAAAATGGCGGCTGCAATGGGTGTTGCCAATCCTACAAGTGGAAAAGATTTTATTGCAGCTCTTGATAAACTTATTTCTGAGGTCGGATGCAGCGATCTTAAGATGAGCGATGATGGAATTACAAAGGAAGAATTACAGTTATATCCTGCCAAGGTTCACGAAGTTTTAGGCGGTGATATTACTGCTGATCCGCTTCCTTTATCTGATGATGATTATCTTACAATTTTTGAAAACGCATGGAGGTAAAAATCAATGAAAAAATTAGCATCTAATACTGTACTTTGTGTCCAGCCGCTCCCTCAGACAATCGTTTCCTGCCGGGACAAAGATGGCAAAAACAATGCCTTGGTAGTTGGCTTCGTTGCCAATGTAAGCCTTGATCCGGTTATGGTAATGGTCGGCATCACACCTGCAAGATATTCCCACCATATAGTAAAGGAATCCGGCTGCTTTATAATCAATTTCCCGAAAAAGAGCTATAAAAAAGAATATGGTTATCTTGGCTCAGCTTCTGGAAGAGATGAAGATAAATTTGCAAAAGCCGACATCAAATGGGAAGATGCAACTTATGTAGATGCCCCTATCCTTACAGATTGTCCGGTAAGCATTGAGTGCAGTGTTGTAGACAGTACTATGCCGGGTACACATGAATTGTTCATCGGAAAGGTTGAAGCTATTCATGTAGATGAAGAATATCTGGATGCCAATGGCAATATTCTTTGGGATAAGATGGATTTGATGTAAAACATATTATTTTCTTATAAAACGGATACCACTGTAAAACACCAGCTGAAGTACGAAGTGAAGCGAATGATGCACTTTACCGTGGAAGAAGAAAATTTGATCTGTATGTACCACAACGCAGACCGACGCAGGACGATAGGCAAGATCACCGCAGCCATGCCGGGTATGGACGGGGATATGTGGACGCTGGCCCAGCAGACCCTTTCCAAGCTGAAACGTATGACGGATTCTGACTATGACAGCCAGAAATTCTATTTCACAGACGAGAACGAATAAATAACAGCAGACGCCGGGCGCGGCGGCCATGTGGCCGCTTGCGTCCGGCGTCTTTTCTTTTTGCCTGTTCCTACGCATTTAGAACCCAGTATTGACGGGGATAGGATAAAGTATTCGCCCACCTCTGCAAACGTGCGGGAGAAGCCTTGAAACTGGCGGTTATCAGCCCCGAAAGGCGTAGGTTACAGTCATTATTAGCCCCCGAAACAGGTACAGACGCGCAGCGGGTGTATCTGTTTCGGGGGTGTGCAGGTGATAGCCGCAAAGCGGCGTAAGAGGGTGCAGCCCTCTTGATCGTTATTCTTGTTCCAGCGGGAAGCTCGGCAACGCTTCCAGCAGCTTTAAGGAAATGTGCTGCCGCATATCCTCGTCAATGACTTTTTTCACTTTGCCGCCCGGCTGCCTGATCTCCACCGTGGAAAGCTCGTCGATGTAGTCCGCATAGTGGGCCAGCACCTTTTCTGTGGCCCACTTCTCACCGGCAACGGCGGCTTTGATTGTTTCATAGTCCAGCAGCTTTTCTTGTCCGTCCATCCTGATACCCCCGTCAGATTGATTTTTTCCATGATACCATATCTGGGAGTATGGAGCCAGAGAAACCGGCGATTTTCTGCTGGTAAATTCTACGCATTTAGAGCGGCACTATGGCGGGGATAGGATAAAACACTCACATACCCCGCCGACTATGCGGGAAAAACCTTGAAATATAGGGCTTTTTAAGGCCCTAAATGCGTAGGTTGGTTCTTTGTTGCGATATGCTCCACGGTTACGGTGTATTGTTCATATTCTGTTTTCGGGAATCTTTATGAAATCTTCAAAATTGCCCGGTATGCTATCCGTAAAATCAAAGAAAGGACTTGATTATATGGATATGATTTTGAAAACGACTGACCTCTGCAAAAATTTCAAGGGGCAAATGGCGGTAAACAATGTGTCACTGAACATCCGGCGCAACTCGGTTTATGGTCTGCTGGGGCCGAATGGGGCTGGCAAATCCACGATCTTAAAAATGCTCACCGGCATTTTGCGCCCCACATCGGGAAGCATCGAGTTTGACGGCCACCCGTGGAAGCGGAATGATCTGGAGCATATCGGTGCTTTGATTGAGATGCCCCCGCTTTACGAAAATCTGACTGCATACGAAAATCTCAAAGTCAGAACTACATTGCTCGGCCTGGACGATGCACGAATTAACGAGGTATTGCAAATTGTCCAGCTCACGAATACCGGCAAGAAACGGGCCGGGCAGTTTTCTCTTGGTATGAAGCAGCGGCTTGGTATTGCTATTGCATTGCTGAACAGTCCCCAGCTTTTGATTCTGGATGAACCGACTAACGGCCTTGACCCTTTAGGGATTGAGGAACTTCGAGAGTTAATTCGCTCTTTTCCCTGCAAAGGGATTACAGTTATTTTGTCCAGCCATATTCTGTCAGAAGTCCAGCAGATTGCAGATCATGTGGGTATCATTGCTAGCGGCGTCCTTGGATATGAGGGAGAGCTTCGCGCCGGTGAAGATTTGGAACAACTCTTTATGGATGTTATTCGCAGAAATGGTAAGGAGGGATATTAAATGGAGATGGCATATATTCAGGCAGAGAACCTAAAGCATAAGAGAACTTTCACAAAAACGCTGATCGTTCTGGCCCCGTTTGTAACTGCGCTTATGAACTTTTTTGCCCCTCTTTGGTTCCAGCTCAATTCTTATAATTGGTGGTATATCCTGCTTTATCCTGGATTCCTTACGCTCACCTGTGCCTTGATTGAACAGCGGGATAATGGCAAACTAAAATATCGTGCCGTTGCTTCATTGCCTGTTTCGCAGAACAAAGTCTGGAAAGCAAAAATTGGAGTGGCCGGTATTTACTCCTGTGTGGGGAATTTCATTTTCCTGGCGCTAAATCTGTTGGGCGGTTTTGCAATATTAGTTATCAACGAAATTCCCCTGACAATCGGAATTTGGCAGGCTGCGGCCGGAACAGCTTGTATTGTCATTGCAAGCCTATGGGAAGTTCCGCTGTGCTTATGGTTATCAAAAAAAGTTGGTATCTTTGTCACGGTTATTCTTAATGCCGGACTTGGAAGCGTTTTAGGGATTTTCACGGCTACAACCTCTTTGTGGATGATCTGCCCGTATAGCTGGGTGCCGCATCTTATGATTTCCGTGTTAGGTATTTTGCCTAATGGTGAGCCGGTTGCAGATCATAGTACGGCAATGGCATTTTGGATGATTATACTTGTATTGGTCATTTCGCTGGCCTGGTTTGCGGCGCTGTCATTTTTAACTGCAAGATGGTTTGAGAAAAAGGAGGTGGGGTAACTATGGTATCTGTGGTTCGCTGCTGGAAAGCAGAATATCAGAAGTGTAAACATAGCATTTTGCTCTATATGCACAGCATGATTCCGATTATATGTGCGGCGATTTTTGCGGGTTACTATCATATATCCAGATGGGAACTGGCAACCAAAATCAGTGCCTATCTGGAAGTGCTGGCCGTTGCGTTCCCGTTTCTGATCGGCATTATTGTGGGCCTGGTTGTTCAGATCGAAAATCAGGCCGGGCATTATCAGCTTTTGTTGGGAACAATCCCATCTCGCATGGCAACGTATATTGGTAAACTTGGTTTTCTGATGATCTGTGCTTTTGGCGCAACATTTTTAGCGTTAGGAACATTCGCTGCACTATATAGGGATGCTCCGGCAAGCCTTTACCTGAAAGCAGGGATTCTATTGTTGATTACCATGCTTCCCATTTACCTGATTCATTTGTTTGTGGGAATGAGCTTCGGAAAAGGTGCATCTATGGGATTGGGAATTGCAGGGAGTTTAATAGCTGCCCTTATGATAACAGGGCTTGGTGACGCTACATGGAAATATATTCCCTGGGCCTGGGGCGTTCGTGCTATGGATTACACTGTGCTTGCATGGGATAGCCCCCAACTGTATGCACAGGTAAAAACCGATTTTTTCAGCGGTATGATTATTTCTGTATGCTGCACTGTTTGTCTGCTGATTGCCAGTTTGGTTTGGTTTCATGGTTGGGAGGGAGGTAAAAACAGTGAATAAAAAGTGCCTGTTTGCCGTGGTAATTGTGCTTGTAAGTCTTATATGCTTATCGGCCTGCGGTGCGCTCCGCGATACCGCCGATAAAAATAAGGCGTTAAATGAATCTCTGCCGTATTATGAGCTGAACGCCGCAAACTATGATGAAATTTCATATAACGGCCTGACATATACCATAACGGATGAATGTCTTGAAATGTCAGAACTGCAAGAAGAAATCGGGCAGGTATCGAAACGCTTCAAAAATGTGGCGGGGGAAGATTTCAGTTTCGGCTACGTTTACAGTATTGTGGATGTGGATATAAGCAATGCCGTAGCTGTAAATATCAACAATGAATATCGGAAAGCTGACATTAAAAATAATGATGAGTAACCTCGACAATGTGGTATAATGGGGCGGGAGGTGATTTTTTGACCCACTTACTTGTAGTTGACGATGAAGTTTCTATCTTGGAATTGATTAAGAACAGTTTGGGGAAAGATGGATATTTGATAACAGTCTGTCAAAATGCGGATGATGTAGACATCAAAAAGCTGCATTTCTATGACCTCATTCTTTTGGATGTGATGATGCCTGGCACAGACGGGTTTGAGTTTTGCAAACAGATCAGGAATATGGTAGACTGCCCGATTCTCTTTCTGACCGCAAAGACATTAGAGGAAGATATATTGTTTGGATTGGGCATCGGTGCGGATGATTATATTACGAAACCTTTTCGTATTCAGGAGCTTCGCGCCCGTGTCGCGGCACATTTACGCAGAGAAAAAAGGGAGCATCACAGCACACTTTCATTTGAGCCTGATATAAGATTTGACCTTTCCGCAAAGGTACTGTATGTTTCAGAACAGCCGGTTCCCCTTACCAAAAGCGAGTATTCAATCTGTGAATACCTTGCGAAAAACCGGGGACAGGTTTTTACAAAAGAACAAATCTATGAAGCCGTTTTCGGGTTTGATGGAATAGGCGATAACTCTACGATCTCAACGCATATAAAAAATATTCGTGCGAAATTGGAGCATTTCAAAATAAGTCCGATCAGCACCGTATGGGGGATAGGATATAAATGGGAGTGAAAAAGAAACCTACATTGAAAATATTGTTTCGCCAGTTTGCTATCTCCCTCATTGTCATGCTGGTAGCGGCAATTATTGTCCCTTCTGGTTTGGAGGGACTTGCTGTAAATGCTGGATTAGCTACAAGAGCAAATCTAAGTGAATTGCAGGTAAAAGAGATCATTCCAACGCTGACGATTGCCCCGGATATTACAAAGATTGTGATTCCACAGGGATGCGGCTACTTAATTCTGGACAAGAACTTTAATGAGCTTTACAGCAATATGGACGATGATGAAAAAGAAATTGCCCTGCTGTACGCAAAGGGAGAATATATTGAATATGCTACGGGGAGGCAGTTTGCACTTGTTGTCCGGGAAAACGAATTTTGCGTTTTAAGGTATTATATTGGTTCTCAATTTACAGTGTCATGGCTACCGGAATATTTTCCATCTCCTGACACGCTTGCGTTTATCCTGATGGCTGTAAATTCGCTGCTGGTCATTATCATACTGACCGCCAGATTTGCTAAGAACCTGCGTACACAACTGACCCCGCTTTTTGAAGCAACTGCGGAGGTTTCAAAGCAAAACCTTGATTTTGAAGTAGGACACGCCAAAATCAAAGAGTTTGAAGATGTCCTTGCATCTTTTTCAGATATGAAAGATAATCTGAAAATTTCGTTAGAACGGCAATGGAAAACCGAACAGACACAGAAAGAGCAAATCGCCGCACTTGCCCATGATTTGAAAACGCCTCTGACGGTTATTCAAGGAAATGCTGATTTACTCACAGAAACAAATCTTGATGATGAGCAACGATTATACGCTGGTTACGTCGTGGAAAGCTCCGGCCAGATGCAGTCATATATTCAAACCCTGATTGATATATCACGGGCGGCGGTTGGTTATCAGCTCCATATTGAAAGTATAGACTTGCCAGCGTTCATGCAGCACTTGTTCGGTTATATGGAATCACTATGCCGGACAAAAGAAATCCGGCTGCAAATGAATACTGTTTCACTCCCTCAAATACTGAAATTTGATAGGGTGCTGATAGAACGTGCTATTATGAATGTTATCAGTAATGGGCTGGACTACTCCCCGCAAAGCGGAACGCTTTATGTGGATGTTCAGAGTAACAACGGTTTCGTGGAAATTTCAGTCACAGACGAGGGAACGGGGTTTTCTAAAGAGGCATTATGCCACGCACAGGAACGGTTCTATATGGGCGATCAAAGCCGCAATTCAAAGTTACACTTTGGTATGGGTCTATATATTACAAATTCGATTATGGAACAACATAATGGTCAGCTTATTTTAGAAAATTCAAAAGAAACCGGCGGCGCAAAGGTTACTATGAAACTTCCTTGCTGATTTTCCGATAGTGTAATGGACGTCTTTTATGTCCGTCCATTTTTCAAATCTTTATGGAATCTTCAAAAATTCCTCTTATCATGTATCTAAAGAAAAAAACCGCTGCTGGGCAGACCCATTTTCACGCTTAATTTATATTCACTGGTGGCGGTTTTGAGAAATCAAGGCCGCTGCTTTCTTTCTGTCATTCCCAGCAGTTAAAGGCATGGCGGCCCACGGGAGGACGCCGCCATGCTGTTTTACTATCATTATAATCTAATCCACTTCTACCGCTTAAAAAAAGCCTTGCCCCGCCACGGGAATATTCCGGCTATGAGTATGAACTATACCATGTAAGAAAACAACAAAACGCTTCAAATCGTCGCCCGGTAGGTTTACGACCTGCCGGGCGATTTTTGTCGATTTTCGCGGATTGTCATTTCCGGCAAAAAATCAGATGGAAAAGGAGGCGGTCAGCAGACCAGGGCCAGCATAGGCCCCTGACAACGGACAGGATCATCCTGCTCACTCCCCACGGAAAGGGGGTGAGAAGATGAAAGTTACCCCTGATGATTACGGGAGGCGCTGCCAGTTTGACCATTTTTGCAAGCTGGTACTGTACCATGAAGCCGTTGACTACTTCCGGGAAAGGAAGCGTCAGCGTGACTGGGAAACATCCTTTGAAACGCTGCCGCTTTCGGAACTGGACACGCTATGCACGATAGATCAGTACCCCAGCGACAGTTTTATATTTCCGGCCTATGGCTGTGAGCTTCAGATCAGCGACGGGCTGGTGGCCGCTGCCTTTGCCAGCTTGCCCCAGCCGGGACAAAGCATCTTGATACTGCATTGTGTCCTGGAACTGACGGACGGCGAGATCGGCGCGGTGGTGGGAATGTCCCGCAGCGCCGTCCAGCGGCACAGGACTAAGACGCTGGAAACCATGAGAACAAGACTGACGGGAGGTATTGCAGAATGAAGCAGGCCAGATATAAGGAGCCTTTGCCCCTTGCAGTGATCGAGGCGGCCATGTGGCCGCCTGTGTCCGGCGTCTTTTCTTATGCTTCGTGCTGCCAGTATCTTTTCCGCTGGCGCTCGGCCTCCTTACGGCGTCGCATCCGTTTGGCGCAGGCCGCGCAGTATTTGGCCCGGTTAGACTTCGGCTGGAACGTGGCCCCACACTCGCAGCAGCGTTTCACTTCATCCCGGTCTTTGATGATTTCGGCGTACAGGGCAGCGTCCAATGGGAGGACGGCTGCCTGAAACCACCGGCACAGCAGCGAATAGGAAATGCTTTGTACGCAAACACATTCCTCGCCATCGTCCAGTAACAGGCAATTGCCGTTACAGTAATTACAGCACTCATGCGTCAGACACCGGGCCTTGTCCTTAAAGTGCTTGCGGGTCTTGAAATTGATGGTATGCCCTAAATACTCTCGTTTTTTTAAAATGTTCACGATGGTAGATGATCCCCATCCATATAATGTCATTAACTTAAGAAAATTTATAAAATAAAACAGAAAAAGGTCTTGACAAATGTCAGAAAAAATGTGGCGAAGCCTCCTTGAATGAATACATTTTAGGAGGAATTGCTAATGAACTTTTACGCTGATTATGTCCGCAACAAACTCAACGCTGCCATTTCCAGCATGTCCAGTCAGATAGAAGATTACGTCAAAAATCCTGGGCATGATTTTACCAGAAATCGAAAGATGAACTTTACCTCGACAATAAACTTTCTACTTACTATGGAAGGTGGTTCACTTAACTCAGAATTACACAAATATTTTAATTATGATCTGAATCAAATAACCCGTTCTGGTTTCATAAAACAAAGGAACAAATTGAAACCAGATACTATGGAATATTTATTTCATAAATTTCATGAGCAGATATTATGTAACAAAAAATACCAAGGCTACCAGTTACTTGCCTGTGATGGTTCTGACTTGAATATATTTCGTGATCCACTAAATCCACACACGTATTTTGCTGGTAAAGAAGGAACTTTTGGTTTTAATCAACTGCATCTTAATGCCTTGTATGACCTCCAAAGCAGGCGATATGTCGATGCTCTGATTCAGGAGCCTTATGAAGAAAATGAATCCTTTGTAATGATTATACATTAAATTTTCCTGCTTCAATATCCCGTGTCAGGCCAATACGGTTTGTCTTAAAGTGGAAAAACGGTCTCTCCGGAAGAGCAATAATATCAACAGGCTGCATGTACGCCTCAAGACTTTCCTTTACCTTTTCCCTGATATCATCTACCGTATAACCTTTATTCAAGACCACAAACAGGTACGGAACAAAACATCTGTGATGCTCCGGATCCGGAACGATCACAAAAAATTCATCATCTATACCCTCTACCTCCGCATCTGCAAGAAGATTCTCCATAGGCAGTGTCGCCAGAGAACCTCCGCCGTATCTTGGTGCTTCACCTCTGGTTAATGCATAAATTGTTCCATCCTCTGTCATATAACCAATATCCCCTGTATGAAGCCAGCGGCTGCCATCTGAATGTATTTTGATTGTCCTTGCCGTCGCTGCCGGATCATCATACCCTACCATTGTTCCCGGTCCGCATTGGCAGATTTCACCCATCGTATTGTACGTCAATTCTTCATCTGTTCCCGGCTTAAAAATAGAAATGGTTGTAAGCGGCATCGGTATCCCCACATTGCCGTCTTTGATTGGATGTGCTGTTAAAGGCAGTGACATATTCGATCCCGCTTCACTGCATCCGTAGCCAGTCGTAAAACGTGCCTTACATTGATGATCCTCCAGGAATTTCTGTGCACGCTTCAGCTGATTATTGTTATAAGCCTCGCAGCCTGCACCTGCTGAAAATAAATGAGACATATCATAATCATCCGGGACACGGCCATTTCTCATCACAGTTTCAATAAACATCGGAATCAGCGGCCAGCAATTCGGACGATAATGCATCATTTCCAGATCTACATCTTCTGCCGCCACAAAAGGACTAAGTATCAGCAATTTATCTGATGCCAACGGCATCAGCAGCATCGCAACAACTACCGCAACCAAAGAAGGGGTCAGCTGTGTAACCATCCATGTCGGTCGGAATTCCGAAGATGCACCATAAAAATTCATCTGATGCATATTGCCGATCATCGTATGGGCAGAATGAATGACCTGCTTTGACGGACCCGTGGAGCCGCTTGTATAAGCCCTGAATAACGGTCTGTCAATATCTTTCGGTGCCTCCACTTTCCCTGTAAACTGATCTCCGATTGCCATAAAAGCCTCCCAAGACATCGTGTACGGACCGTATGCCGGATAATCTGTATAAAGAGATTCCAGATAATTCCAACAATAGTCCGGTAGCCCCGTTCTCATGGCGCTGCGGATCGGGCTTAACAAAACAGCACCTCTGATGCCGGCTTCCTTTCTGTAACGATTAAGTTCTTCATGAGAAAGGAAGTCGTGGGCGATGATCATCTTTGCACCTGATTTCTTAACAGCCTCTATATTCTCTTCAAGCGTATTGTCTCTGCACAAAACAGAGGCTCCTATTTTCTCCGCAGCAAGCAGCAGGTAAATAAATTCCGGAACTGCCCGCAAAAATATCGGTATCTGATCTCCCTCGCCAAATCCAATGGCACGCAGCGATCTGGCAGCAAGATCCACCTGCTCTTTCAATTCTCTCCATCTGATGTCTCTGCCATAATAATGGATGGCCACAACATCATCTCCCGGACACCTTTCCATTAAATACTCATAAACTGTCTGTGCAGGAATTGTAAGTCCCTGAATCAGCTGCGGCGGATAGTACTTCATCCATGGTTTATCAATACTCGGTTTTCCTGTCACTTGTTGATTCATAACATTTTCCCTCATCTTTCTATAAGATGAGGTCAGTTTAACATGAAAACAAATGAATGGGATTGAATCATCATGACAAAATACATTAAAAACTGAATGAAATTCCTGACTGAATTTCTGTACTTTGAATCATATGGTCGAAAAAATGCTTAATCTCTGTAGATTCTGACAGACATTTTCCATCACTGCTTTCCCATACTTCATCAAAAAAACGGCCAAAAATCTCCGTCATATCCAGATGATTAAATAAAGCCAGATTATTTTCCCTGTTTTCTGTATTGAGCCTAAGATAAGAAATACTGTCTGAAATGAAAATACATTGTGTCATTTCATATTGATAATCCTTCACAAATTTGCCTATAGCCAATTTTACTTCCAGGTTCAAATGTTTCAGACATGTATGCTGCAGGCATTTTAAATATGTCTGAATCTGACTCAATGAAAGCTTCAGTCTGCATCCAAAGAAACTGATGGTCCTGCCTACCACAAGATCCGACAGCGCATCTTCATAGATAATTACCCGGATATGACTTTCCTCCAATGTCTTCCGGGTTAATGCATGCAGGTATCTCAATTGTGTCACATCCATCTCCAGGTTCATTTCTTTTGTCGCATGCACTAACAATTCTTCAAATAATTCATCCGGCAAAAAGCACTCCGTCATATGCCCTATATACCATCGCTTATTCATAGAAAGCATGGAATATTGATATCCCTGTTCCTCTACCAAGCTTCTGATTGTTGACGGGCGATAAAGCAAAGCATCCCTTGTGCACAATTCACTCAGTTTTTCAAACATCCACCGGCAATTATCTTCTTCTGTGCTGATATTGACAGCCATGCAGCGCTTATCATCTGCCAGCATGCCGCTGATCATAAAATCATCCTGTACTGAAAAAATCATTCTGCCTGCCGCCTGACTGTTTTTGTACAGTCTAAAATCGATTCTGGACATATCTGATATCATATTCATTAAAAATACAGTATCTCCGATGACATTCATTTTGTCTGGTTCAATCTGAATAATAAGCGAAAAGTGAACATCCGGATAGGCCCGGTAGACTTCCCGCCTCATATTGCCTTGTACAATCTGCATCCGGTACTCATGCCTTAATGCCAGCAGATCCATTTCCGCTGTAATATTTAACCGTTTCACACGCCTGAGAACCGGATGATGCATTTTTGCAATATACTGTGCCGGACTTAACGACATAAAAAAGCTCATCTTCGGTGCAATGAGTGTACCATATGTTTTCTGCAATTCCAGAACATAATTATACTCCGCTTCCAAATGATCATAGATCACCGTTTTGAGTTCTTCGCAGTCTGATATCTGATAGTCCGCACACAAATTCTCCAATCCGCTCTGCGTACTTTGTCTGACAATTTCCTGGCTGATGCCTCTGAGTACTTTCCGTTTTGTCTTTTCAGCCGGAATCATCCGACCGGTAATCCATTTGCTGATATAGCTTGCATCATATCGAAGTGCTGCTGCCAAAGATGCATTCTTCACTTCTCCTGTATTAATCAGCTGCTCAAGTAAAATACTAAATCGATTCTTTTCTGTTGTTTCCATATATGAACCCCTTTTGCATATTTATCATTTGCAGGATATTTTTATCATATCACAAATGTCTTCCCTATCCAGCAGCTTCAACAAATATTTTTATGCATCTAACTCAGATTTTAATTTCAAAATTATCGAATTAATATGGCAAATGCTGATAATATCTGATAGAATACTTAAATGTACGTTAAGATTAATTTAATTTTCGGATGTCTCATGCTCCTTATTATGATGGCCGGCAGTGCAGCACTTTCCTATCTTTTGATCACTGGCGGAATTACATTACCGATTTAATAACTTTTCATATGAACCATACACAACAAGATGAAACACGATTTGCGAGTTTCTCAAGTTATCGCGGCAGTCGCCAAGGTCTCGTGCAAGCACGGACTTTGGCTCGTTGCTCGCGTAAATAAAAGGGGGATATCGTATACTTCTGTACAATATCCCCTGCTTTTTATTCACTCTGACCTTTTCTTATCCCCTACAAAAATTCATGAATAATGCTAAGCTTCTCTAAAACTGTTCTACAAATTCAGGCTCTGTACCCAGGCTTTGACATCAGCCTCAGATACCTTGCCGTTGAGCATCCGCCCATTTTCAACCTTTGCCCCGGGTACAAGTTTCTTCACACCCTCGTCTGTCTTGCCAAGACCACTGCCACCGTAATCTCACTAAGAATCTTTTTCTCAAAATATGGTCTGATCTTCAAGTCAATGATGTAACGCTTTGTATACATGGTGTGTTCACGAAGTCTGACATCCATATCCTTATAGTAGATTTCCAGAAAGTTCCCGAATTCGATATCTACACCCTGGCTCTGTTGCTGAAGAAAGTCTCGCTCCCACTCTTTTGCCTCGCCTTTGGTCCGGAATCCACGTTTTTGTTTTCTCTTTTGGTTACCTTGCCAGTCTTTATAATAGACCTGTACTTTCCAGTTCTTTCCTTCTTTGTAAACACCCATTGTTAATCCTCAACCTTCATTCCGTAAATCTTTTCTGCCAAAAATTTGGTAGAGATTTTTCCAGCTACTACAATATAGCCTTTTGCTTTCAACTCCTTGTTGTACTCTCGCATCAAATTGTAGGCATACGCTTTAGAAACACCAAGAATTGCACACACATCATCCACATCCATATACATTTTTTCCTGCACTATACTCATATCGCTTTATCCTCCTTCAAATATTGCTCAACATGTTCCAGACCATAGATCTTGTCCTCTACATAGCGGGTTGGCACCCGTCCGAGAATAACATAATAGTTCTTGCTTTCCAGATCGGCATTCATTCTTTCCACCACCCGGTAAGCAAACGAAACTGATAATCCAAAGAGTTCTGCAATGTCTTCTACTGATAAATACATTTTTCTCTTACGCATGAAACCATTCCTTTCCCTCTTCCTGTGGAATCTCACAAGTATCTTCTACTCCGTAGAAACGCTTCACAAAATACTTTGTCGGAACTTTTCCTCTAAGCGTCAAATATCCCTGTTCTTCCAGCTCCTTATTCAGATTGCCAATGATCTCATAAGCCGATGTCTGTTTTACCTCCAGAAGTTCACATATATCGGCTGCCTTTAAAAATAATTTGTTCTGCATAATCAGTACCTCCTGTATTTTGAATATTTATCTCTTCATATACTCTGTACTGGCAGATGTAAAATCGGACATCATTTTCCGAAATTTAGCAAACTATTTTAATTTTACAGTTTCCATATGTGTTATCGCTGAACCATGGAGTTAATATCATTGAAAAAGGGTATAAAAAAACAGTCTGTCCTGACGGAAAATATTTCCATCAAAACAAACTGTTCTTCATATTCACACTAATTATATTTTCTGAGCATAGCTACTTTTTGCGAAAATCTCAAATAACTCCGGAAAGAAAACAAAGAAAAAAAAGATTTTTTAACTCCATTTGCACTCCACCGGAACATCCAGACAGCCCGCAAAACCTTTATTTATGGGCTTTTTCGCAATTTAGTCCGCTGTTAATCAGCAAACAGCATTAGCGTCTTTTTTGTAAAGTTCGTTATCCTGTTCCTTCTCAACAGACGGATGATTTGTTGGTATATTTTCGTATTCAATTTTTCCTACCTACTATGTCTGATTCAGCCCTTCTCTCTCCCACTTTCCGACTAACTCCACCCTCCTTTTTCGCTCCATTTCTTGCCTCTGAGTGCCCTTTTTAGCCCCTTTAAGATCTGCCGGAAATCCGTTGAAATCCTGTTGAAACCCGCATATTTGCTGGGATTCTGAGTAGTTCTGGGGGTATCTCCGGGTAACTCTGGGATAGCTCCGGGGTGACTCCCAGACCGCCTCATGACCGCCTCATCTCGCTGCACACAAACAGTCTTCTCAATCTGAGATAACCGGGGTTCAGGCAACAAAAAAAGAGCCCTGAATCTACTATGTAAATTCAGGACTCCAAAATTTCTCAGAGTACTTATTTTTGCTAATTACACGCTAATGGTTGGTGCTGATTAACATAGTATAATTCGTCTTTGTGAGTCCCATTATACCAGCAATACATTTCACCTGCAAGTAAAAAGAATCCTTCCTACACTCTTTCTGGGAGATAAAACGCCTGTGTCACTACCTTGTTATCCTCAAAATGTAATTCCACATAATAATCCCGTATAAAATAAGACACATATGAATCCTGCACCGGATAAATGTCTAATGTCTTAAAGTCAACGATACACAGAGGAATTGCTTCTTTTTTCTCTGTCTCACCTTTCCAATAACTAAGAGAATCTGCAATTTTATCAAGACAGTTCTGGCAAAGATATTTTCTCAGAAATGTTTCTTCTATTTTGTGATCTTCCGGCAATTCAACTTCAATCTCAGACATGCCACGTGAAGGTGTCGCATCCAGCGAATATATTATTTCATCTGTAGTACCATGAGCCATATTTGTTCCAGTATCTGATGCAACTTCTTTTCCCTCTTCATTATAAGATCTCAACCTGTAATCTATAACATACCAGTCATTAAGAGAAATCAAACCGATCGTATCAAACTTCCTGTAATAATCCATCAAGCTCTCATTACTGTTTCCACAAAGATAACATTCCGACACGTCAGAAAGAGTAGATCGCAAACCCTCAAAAGTAACTTCCACCTGTTCTTCCCCCACCTGTCCTACTGAATCCGGCAATACTCTTTCTTCATGTTGCAACACGGCAGCTGTAATCAAAGAACCTGCTATCACCCCTAAAATCACATTTGTACAGAGTTTTATATACTTTTTTTCTGCTTTTCTCATATCATACTTCCCCTTATGCAAAATAAAATGTACTTAAAATAAGTCCATTTAGAACATTCTATCATCTTTTCTACATAAAATAAATTCATTCATGGACTTAAACTGTACTTATTCTAAGATGGAGGGTGTGACTATGGAGAAAAACAAGCATCTGGGACTTCGGATAGATTCTGAAACGCATAGCAAACTAACCAGTCTGGCAGACTACGAAGGACGTTCCATCAATGGAGAGGTTCTTTATCTGATCCGTCAGGCTATCCGGGAACATGAAAAAATTCATGGAGAAATCAGAACCGGAGAAATTACAGACAAGCAAATATAACATTAGAAAATCCGCATCCATTATTCCGATCTTGGAACTGTTGGCTGCGGATTTCATTATATTATGATTGTATTACAGTGACATGCCGTCATCTACAGTCGGGTGCTTACCACCTGTCTCAATTCCTCCACCATTCGCATCAACGACACCAGAGATATCCGGCAAACGGCGTCTTGTCCTCATACCATCTGCCATCACACGCTTTCTTCTTCTTTCACGAGCCTCAAGAAAAATACTATAGATGGATTGTGTCTCTACAATTTCACCTTTTTCGTTACGTTTTGTTACACGCTTGCCGAGACGCTTCAAAAATTCAATGAAAAATGGATCACATTCAAGATATTTCTCCATGATTGCTTCAAATTTGAGGTCTGCTTCTGCACGTTCCTCTTCCGTCTTCTGATTGAGTTTTGCAATCTGGATATCTTTTTCAATCAACTGTAACTCCGTCTGTTTCTCTCTGAGCATATCTTCCGCAGACTTCAACTGATTATCAGCCTCCTGCTTTTTTCTTTCCAATTCGTCATACTCAAAACGGAGAATTTCTGTTTCATCCTGAATGCTTTTATATTCCGCATTTTTTTCTTCAATGCTCACAACAATCTCATTGTACTTTGTAACTGCCTGCTGATATCTGTTTTCCATTTGTTTTGTTTTTTCTACAGTGTTCATATTAAAAACCTCTTTCTATTTTTTAATTTGGTAACGAAGGCATATCCTCTTCATGCCCTTTTCCGGAAGAATAAAATTCCTCAGCCTGATCCTGATATGTTTCCTTCTCTTTTAAAAATAATTGTTTCTGTCGATTCAAGGATTCCTTATACAGGTCTACATAAGATTTCTCCCTGATCTGTCCATCTTTCAGGCGATACTTTTTTACACCAAGGCTTTTCAGAAATGTAAGGAAATAGCCCGGTGCTACAACCATCTTTGCCAAAAGCTGGTCAAACTGCTTCACCCTGTTATCCCACACAATATGGTCATCCAGTGTTTTCTGATATACATGCAGAGAAGATTTTGTCTGGTTAAGCTGATACTCTTTCCGCTGCATTTCTTTATCCAGCTTTACCAACTGCGTACTGAGCTGCGTATTTTCCTGCTTTAAGGAACTGTTCTTGCTAATCAGTGCTTGTTGTTCCTTAATAAGCCTTCCTGTCTCTGACTGCATGACACGGGAATCCAGCGACAATCCCTGATTTTCCAGCTCAAGTGTATCGTTTTCAGACTGTAATACAGCTGCACGCTCTACTTCTCTCTGTGCGTCTTGCTCCGCCACTCGCAATTGCTGTACGATTGCTTTTCGTTTTGTAAGATTATGTTCTACATCTGTGCGTGGTGCAGCTTCTACCTCGATGCCGTGTGAACGGACAATTTCAATCCATTTCTCCCTTGCCATAGAATCAAAGGTCATCTTCCGGTTGTTGTATCTCTTCGGGATCGCAGCAAACGGCTTATTATCTTCATCTAAAAGCAAGTTACCATGGTTATCATGGACATAGGTCTCTGGAAGTTCTACACCAGCCATTTCAAGGGCTTTCTCCTGTCCGAGTCTTCTGTTTCCGTTTTCATCCACATAAGACCATACCCGGCGGATATGCGCCTGTGGCACTTCCTCTGAAAAGTGCTCTGCATAATCTAAGATAGTGAACGGTTTTCCGTGTGTTTCATTCCACTCCTTCTGCCAGTCAAGCCATTCTACGAAACATTCATGGAAAGTATCCATATCTGGGTGTCCGAAACTGTCCCCGATCTGAACATAACACTCTTCCGGGGCGTTCCTTTTACAATACATCCACTCTTCCATAGTCCGAACTTTCTCGGGGTGATATTGTGCCATATATTTTGCATTGGTAGCTTCCAGCTGATGCCCGAAAGTTTCGGTGTAATATTGAAGCTCCGCTTCCCTGAAACTGATATGATCTTTATCAAAATAACCATACTCTTTTCCATCAATGATGTTCCAATATAACTCGTCTTTCAACTTTTTCTTCTTGATATTTAAAGCCTTTGTTACATCAAAATCCCGGTCGTTGTGTTTCGGATCAAAGGTCTTCCCATCCGCATGTGCCCTGCCTGAATGCATTGTGACTTTTTTGCTCATGGCGTTTTCTCCTTTCTTCGCAAATTTATCTCGTTCACGGAACACCAAATATCTATCCCCTAATATTTGTTCTTTCCGTTTCTAGATAACACCGTATCTAATAGCGGAACGCTATTAGCGGTGCTCTTACCAGAGGGGTTACCTTCGGTACGAGTCTTGCAGACGGCTCGCTGCCTGTATATCTGCTAAAATTTTGTATACATCCTTATACTTTAATTTTAGTAGATATCTGTAATTTTGCAAATTTGCCAAATTCAGGCAGCCCTAAAAACCCCATCTACAGCCGTTCTCACGCAAGGAGAAATTTAATAAAAATTTAATAATTCATACGGTCTTTCAAATACAGTTCCAATGCTTCTTCAACAATCTTCGTTTTGGTATGCCCTGTATTACCATACTTGTAATATCTGTCCAGCCTGTCCGAGATATCCTTTTTAATATACAAGTTCATATGCTTGCCATCTTTCTCTGGTCTTCCAACCTTGTTTTTCATAAAGCCTTTTCCTTATTTCTCTCGATAATTGTATGATCCGTAATGTTGGGTGTGTATTACGGAAAATAAAACGAGGATTCCTCCATCTAGTTTTCTTTCATAATAACTTTTTTCTGATTCTCTCCATAAGGGTCTTCGACTGCCTTAGCTTCATACTTGACCAAAAATTCCAGTGCAGAGCAAAACTCATGTACTTCATCCCTTGGATATCCCCATACCTCAAAGACAAACCATTTAAAAACTTCTAAATCAATATCTTCATAAGGAATGAACCACCATGTAAATTTATGTAAGACAGAACGGGGTTCTTTGTAATTACCATGCCTTGAGAGCCAGCCAACTACATTGTAAATTCCATCACATTCCTCATAAATTCTAAAAAGAATGGTTTCATCAATACTTGCTACATAGCAAACTCCATAGTCACTGTCTCCATACATCATGCTTTCCTTTTTCAGTGCTTCAAGTTCGTCTTTTTTCATCTTTTCTTTAATACATCTCATTATATTTATTCCTTTCTACCAGAACCCATTTTCCAGCATTCCGGTTCATCATAAAATATTTCTACAAGTTGAGCTTCGTACCACTCGTACTTCTTCCAGTCAAACTCATCCTTACTGCATCCAAAATGTTTCTCTGCAAATCCCCAGTCCCACTCTTCCAACACCTTTTCTGAGATTCTGTATACCCGGAACAGCCGCAGACATACATGTCCATCCTGCCCCCATCTGTCCATAACATAATTTTCAGAAATCCATTCCGGATATACATAGCCCTCGTCAGCGATAAAGACCTTTGAAATATCAAATGCACCTTTTCTCATCTATTCCCTCTTTCCATTTCTACCATATTCAATCCATACTCTCTTCGTGGCTTGCGAATACTCAACTGTGGGTGTTCAGCAACACAAGAAGCGTAGGAGCTATTTGCAGAATAATCCTTATATAAGAAAACATCAGATTCTGTATCAACATTACAAAAGATCAGCTCATCCTCTACTACCCAATGCAACCGAAACTGTTCATATCCAGCTTTGTCTGTATATGCTCTTACAATGCGTTCCAGTGCCATGATCCATTTATCTCTTTCACTTACAAAAAGGCTTCCCCAATCTTCCAAGAGACCATATGCAGTACAGCAAAATACTCCCTTGTGCATTTCAAATTTCCACATATTGAAGGTTTTTAAAAACGATGGTGCATATTCAAATTTTACATGCGTTGTTTCTCCATCATTCTGCATCTTCCAGAGTGCTACACATGGATTTTCTGCTCCTTCCAGTTCCAGAAGGATTTCATTCAGCATTTCTACATAAAATCCTAAATGCTGTTCTGCATTCTCCATTGAAAGAGGTGTACGTTCACAGATCCGTTTTTTTGCTTCATCCCAGTAATTGCGAAGTGTTTCATTATTCATATTTTTCATCTTTTTGTCTCCTTATTAAATTGGTACATAAACTTCAACAGTACGATCAACCGGATTATAGCTACCATGACGCATATGACAATCAGGAAATTCTTCCTTATATCTGCCGTAAAACATCCGTTCGAGATTATAACCGACCGCATATTTCTGATCCTCAAGTTTATTCCAGCAAGCAGTACAGTAATCATGTTCCATTTTGCGAATCAACACAGGTTTCAGCTTAGTGCGAGAAATATCAATGTTTTCTACATGTCCGCATTTGAACCGGATCTGCACAAAATTACTGTTCATATAACTATTCATATTATTGTTCTGCATTTTTTGCCTCCTATTTATACTAAAAATCCACTACGTGTAATTCTGCCATCCCAAGCAACGACATACCCGATCGCATTTATTTTTTTCGCGAATCTTCTTACATTCATTTCTAACCGTCTTTCAAGAGAGAACATTGTATCCCTGTATTCTGTTGATTCATCAGATACCGACAGTCTCTTCATAACAAAACTTAATCCTTCTCTACAATACAACCACCGCCACTCTGTTACAGGAAGCAATCCCAGAAAATAAGCGTTCCACTTTTCAGATGTCATCGCATCATTCCTAATCTTGTCTAATGTCTCGCATGGATTGTCTGCTTCACATATCATCTCAAGAATCTGCCGGTAAAGTTCAATGTGATACTTTTTAAAATTCTCTTCATTCAACTGAATGTCTTCAGTAAAGATATTTTTCATTGCATCTTTTTTCTTAACATAGTCATCAAAAATATTCATATTCGATTTCCTCTTCTTTCTAAGTTATTTTCGCTCCACATTGATTTGCTTTGCGATTTCTATGGCTTAATTGTATCGGAAAAAGCCGGGCTGTAACCGGACGGATAAAATTCGTTTTCCGGACATTTTTATTCTGCTAAAAACGTTGATTTTTCAAGGTTTTTTCGATAAACTAAGAAAAGGTACGGGACGATTATTGTTCCTTATCTGAACATTTTAGAAATTTCAAGGAGAAAAAAATGGGAAAAGATGTCGAATTTTGGAGTACGGACGATATGTATAAGTATTCATTGAAAGCCTATCCGTCACTAATTACAGATAAAGATAACCCGATATTTCGTAATACAGAAGAACAGAGAATCAAAAAACAAATAAATCGCGTTCTCGAAAATCTTGGATTTGAATTTATTAAAATAACTGATGACTCTCAAGAAGAACAAGCACAGTCTGACACAACAACTAAACGATATCACGTACCATCTGACTACGCTCGTTATATTATAAAAGTCAATATGTATGATTATTTTATGAGATACAACCCGAACAAGATCAATAAACAGCAGCAGATTGAAGAAAAACACCAAATGAAAGTTTTGAGTGATATAGCGACAAGGTCTCTTGAAGAAGATAGGAAACTTACAAATGATACGGGAGTTAGCCATATTATGAGCACTCTATATGAGGAAATCGAAAACAATCCCAATTATGATCCTGAGGGGAAACTACGGAAAGCACTAGACGAGTCCCCATGGACTAAACAAAATTTGCATCAATTATCTAATAACGAAAGTATAAATAAGAAAGCTTTTGAGTTTCACATTCCATCTGTACCACTTAATGAATTGACTACTGAAATGGTAGATAAAATAGTAGATCGAGCAATGCTTCGAGCTATCTTTAATAAGTTTTTTGATTTTGATGAAAAAGCCTACCGACATGCTATATATGAGAGTGCCGCACATATAAAAGAAAAAGATGAGGACGGGGTAACACCAATCGAAGGATACTCAGGACTCACTAAACAAATAGAAAACCCTCTTGGAATATTCATAACTCCCAAAAAAGGCAAAATTTAAATCAATAAATAGTGGTAATCTTTGCGAATGAGAATTTAAGTGGTATCGTAAAAATTCTATTCATAATCTTTGCCACTATTTTTTATGTGAATATGTTTGGTTGTAATAAAGCAAATTGTTACGGATATTGTACCGATCTTCTTTTTTCATATAATAAGAAGAAAACATTCTACAGAAAATTCTCGCTCACTTTTCACTTTAAAATCTGAGAACTAACAAATATATACACATATATAAATGAAAAAGTTTAGTTTTAAAAACGAGAATATGAGATTATACATGATAAAATCAGTCGAAACCCTTATATTCTGTATGAATCAAACATCTCACTTTTATTTTTCAAATCTCAAAAATGTGAGCTTCCCCCCATATACTGTATTTCTTCTCCGAATTACTCCCCACGCATAACCCTGTATAATTTGATTTTTATTTCTATTATAAAAAGATTCTTTTCCTACCATGCCAAAAGTGCCATATATTTTATTTCACATATCTGCGAGTCTACAACAGCTAAAACAGATTCTAATGGTGAAATTGTTTGGAATAATCTTGACCAAGGTGAATATCAGATTACAGAAGTCAAGACTGAAAACGGAAAAACTGTTCTGAAAGAGCCAATCAAAGTGACACTTCCAATCACAATGACTGATGCTGAAGTTAAGACATATAAGGCTGACACTTCAAAAGGTAAAAAAGATACGGACTATTCTGGTAAGTGGTATTTCTATGAGGCAACTTATGAAGTGACCAATGATTATACTTTCATATTGCCACAGACAGGTGGTATGGGAATCTGGAAATATGGATTCATTGGTGTTGGTATTATGGGACTTCTGACAGGTGGACTGTTTGCTTACGATTCTTTGAATAGAAAACGTAGACGTAGAAGAGCATAAAACCTAAATGAAGCGGAGGATATGAGAAGTATCTTCCGCTTTTTCTATAAAGAAAGTAAGGGGGTAGGAATGGAAATGAGTATAAGTGATATGATGAAGCAACACACGATAGTGGATATAAGTGATGATTTGCATGTAGTTGATGGAAAAATTATCTATTATGAGACAGATACAATTGATTTTGAGAGTGAAGAGCAAGTTGCGAATTTTTTTAGAATGGTTAACGATTTATTCGTAAATGATTTTTATACTGAAGAATATGGTCATGGAAATACGATGCTTGTAATTTCAGGAAGTAAAGATTATGTGAGAAAATATGTAAATATTGATGATATGGTACACGTTCCAGATGAACTGTTGACTAGAGTGGGAAAGGCAATAGATGAATATAAGAGTAGGACAAGCAATACCATATAAAAAATAACCATGCTTGTAGGGAATAATAAAGGGGGTACATAATAATTATGAAATTAAGTCGAGAAGAAATAAAAGTCAGAGCAAGAAGAATGGCTTCCATTATGGAACCTAGTGCGGAAGAATTGGAAACACTGAAAAAAATCAAATTGTTGCAAGAACTTTCAAATCAGTTAATGGAAATGGGATATTTTTGCATGACAAACGGTAGAGAGATAATATCTATTATTGACCGTTTTAGTGTTGACACTTCTAAACTGTCTATTCCAAATAATGATTATGAAAAATTTAGAGTATCTGTTCTTGCTGGTGATTATGATATGGTATATGCTGGCGAATTGGTACAGACAGAAGAAATGAAGAACTCCATTGATGATGCTGTGAAATCCGGCAAAGCACATATTATGTATTAAGAGATAATTACTATATATTACAAAATATATGTAGTAACTTGTATATGTAAATAAATATAAAATCAGAAATGAGGTTGAATGATATGAGTATAAGTGATATGTTGAAGCAACACACAATAGTGGATATAGATGATTACGTGCATGTATTAGATGGAAAAGTTATTTGTTATAAACCAGATGTAATTGATTTTGAAAATGAAGAACATGTTGCTTCTTTTCTTAGCTTTGTAGACCGTTTATTCAATTGTGATGAGCCATTTTTGCAAGAACGAAGAGGAAAAGGTAATACAAGAGCTGTATTAGAAGGGACAAAGGATAATATTGTAAAGACATTAGGATTGGCTTATATCTCAGATTTTCCATCGGAAATAATGGAAAAAGTGCAGCAGTTAATTACTGAATAGAAAAATAAGGAGTTGAAGACGATGAGTATTAGTGATATGATGAGCAAACATACAATTGTAGATGTCAATGAACATATACATGTTGTCGATGGAAAAGTGATTTACTACGAGCCTGATACGATTGATTTTGAAGACGAAAATCAAGTGAGCGACTTTTTTGATATAGTGTCAGAAATTTTTGTTAATGAATTATTGCCTGAACGATATGGAAAAGGAAATACCTATGCTGTAATTACAGGCATGAAATCAGATAGGACAAAGAGTATATCTACACAGGGTATGCATCATTTTCCACTGGAATTAAAAGAGAAAGTGCAGCAGGCTGTCGTGGAATATGAAAATCAATTGAAAAATGAGCATATTCATGATATGATGAAGCAACATGTAATCGTAGATGTCAATGAACATATACATGTTATCGATGGAAAAGTGCTTTATTATGAACCGGACACTATTGATTTCGAAGATGAGGAACAGGTCGAAAATTTTTTCGGAATGGTCGAAGATTTATTTGTACATGAGTTATATCCTGAACGATATGGACATGGAAATACAATGCTTGTCATAACAGGAGATAAAGATTGTGTAGATAAATATCTAAGTATGAATGGTATGCATCATTTTCCACCAGAATTAAAGAAGAAAGTGAAGGTTGCTATTGATGAATATAGAAATGGGGCAGGCAATAACGTATAAAAATGAACGTAGAGGAATTGGATATGGTGTTATTATTCATAGTACTGAAAATAGTATATCATTTGTAGAAATAGACCGTATTACAGAATTTACTAAATGTTATGACGAATTGGGAGCAAGATATCCAGAAGATAAAGATAATGTTCGCTTAAAAGATTGCCCGCCACCATTCAAGCAACTATCCAGAGGTGTAGACGGTGGTGTGTATGCTTTAGCTGACATAAATAATCCTATTGTATTTACAAAAGAGCAGTGTATAAAATACCATGTAACTGTATTGGACAAAGGAGAAAAGATATCTGATAGAGATATGAATGAAATTTTTAATCATCCTTGGGATGAACAGAAGCAGAAGCAAATAGAACTCCGCAGAAGTCAGGCTGTGGATAAATTTGGTGGTATTGTAAATGATACACCAGATGATAGTTACAGCTATAAATTTTGACAGTAGCTTGCAAATTAGTATAGATATATTGTAATATCCATGCTATAATATTTATACAGACATTGGACAACATGTGGAAGTTGTAAAAATATTTGCGTCGAAATATAGTATGCGTGGGCTGTAACTGTCATTGAAGTTACATGTAATATTTTCGGTGTCTGTATATACGCGCTATATAAGGCTAGTACGGCAGCAGTGCTGTATTGGTCTTTTTTTATACAAATATAGAAGGCTGAGGGATGATACATGGGGATGTCGAGAACTAAATACGGTCAGGTTGTTAATTTGGAACAATATTTACATGATGGACGTCTGACAGAACCATCTGACGGAAAACGTTATGCCTGGAGGGATATGATAGAACAGGTCAAATCTTTAGGCAGACCATTGAGTAATGGAGAGATAAAACGATTTGAGGTAAAATAAGTTAAATAAAAAACACTCTTGCCTGAGGGTAAGAGTGTTTTTTATTTAGCCAATTATGTGAATTAATTTCTCATCAGTTGCAATATGTGTCTGAATAACATTCTGCAAATTCTTTTGCATAGCAGGAAATATATTTCTTGGTTTCTTTATAACGGCGAGATTCGGATTCTACAAGGAAATCTAATGGGTCAATACAAGCGTAGTGTGTAGTAGACAAAGTTGCCTGATATGGTAAACGTCTATTCGACTGGTAATCTACAAAAGTAATGTTGTCTTCTGAGATATTGTATGTATCCCTGATATAGTCCAATAATTTAACCGGGTTTGGTTCCCAGTATGTATGTTCTGGATTATAATTGTATTTGTCTTGCAGATATGACACAACAGGTGCAAGTGCTCCGTTATATGACCAGAGATAAATCTCGTTTGGATTTTTCTTATCTAAGAATTGGCGTAATTCTGGTAAAAAATGATAAGGTGAATTGTTGAAGCTATTCATATTATTATAGTCAGACAATGACAATAATGCATCGATATTAAATACAATGATTGTATTTTCTACTAAGAGTGGCGTGACAATTTCTTTATTTAACATATACATCCTTCTTTCATTCTTTCTTTCATTTCTGTGTATTGGATATCAATTTGTCCCCTATACTTTAAAGATATCAGATTTTTCTTAGAATGGAAGTGTTATTCGAATAAATATATTTATGAGGCAGAAAGAGAGAAGTGCTAAAAATACGAAACAAAGTTGAGGCTTCTTATAAAACAATCCCCTCTCATGAAGAGAGGGGATTATTGTGTTAAGGGTTATGGATTACGGCTGAGCGTCGTAATATACCCAATTATCGTTCAGTAGAACTGCATTGAAAACATGTCCATCAGCTGCACTTACTGCATAACCAAGATAATCATAAATTTTACCTGTATTTGCATTTACATAGCCAACACGCACATTCAGGTCTTTTGCAAAATCACCGAAAAGTTCGGATGCTGTAGTACATTCGATTTTCTTTGTTTTATATGCATAGACCGCAGATGAAGCGTCTGTCTTGCTATAAGTGAAGGTTGATTTGATATAATCTTTAGCAGCGTCCAGTTTCTGAACAGTGCTCATGTTGCTGTTCCAAATCTGGCTTTCAACATCTTTACGCCAAGCGACATAGCCCATGTATTCGGACCAGTTGGAAGTAACGTTTACGTTCCAGCGTTTCAAGGTGCGTCCATTGTATTTGGCAAGTACAGCTACAGAACCCTGTTTATGAGCTTCAATTGTGATTCTTGACCACAAGCCATCAGAAACTTTTTGTCCAATAATACCAAAGATATCATCATTCTGGTATTCAAATGTTATTTTGGATACATCGATATTTTCTGTATAGTCTTCATTCCATACAGAAAGAATCTTGGAATCTCCACCAGCAAGATTTACTGTTTCAACAACATTACTTGGATTTGGAGTAGGTGTTGGAGTTGCAGTTGCTTCTGGAATCTTTACAGTTACACTGCAGGTTGCAGTCAAGTCAGGATTGTTCGGCTGCTTAGTATCAGTTGCTTTGCAAGTAATAGTTGCATATCCGTTTCCAACAGCGGTAACTTTACCGTTCTGGTCAACTGTTGCAACACTGGTATCATCGCTGCTCCAAGACAGTGCATTGTGCTTGGTATTAGCAGGTGTGATTGTTGTTGAAATCTGCTGAGTGGCACCTTTAGCTGTCAACTGAATAGAGCTGTTATTAATGGTAACAGACTGGATATAGTCAACAGTTACAGTACAAGTAGCTTTGATGCTTGGGTTGTTTGCAACATATGCAGTGAGAGTTGCTGTACCAGGATAACCAGCGGAAATTTTGCCATTGTTTACATAAGCGACATTATCATCAGAAGTGTCCCATTCAACCCAGTCAGTTGTGTTGGACGGAGTAAGTGTTGCCTCGATAGGAGTTGAATCACGCCAACCAGACAGTTCAGCACTTGTTTTGCTGATTTTAATTCCAGTTGCAGGAATCTTGGTGTGGTCAATATGGAAATTTACGCTCATAGGTGCGGAATCCTTTTTACCGGAACCGTCAGTAGCTTCAGCTGTGATAGTTACGGTTCCTTCGGAGATACCGGTAACTTTACCGTTCTGGTCAACAGTTGCAACCTTTGGATTGGAACTTGTCCATTTCAGTGTTTTGTTAGTTGCATTTGCTGGAAGAACCTTAGATGTGAACTGATAGGTTCCACCTTTTGACTCGATTGCTGTAGTGACGCTATCAATGTTAACGGACTGAACCAGGACCTTTGTTGGCTTGCTGTTCTTCTTCGGAACAGTTACAGAAACACCTTTGGTGTTATATTTACCCCATTTTTTGCTTGATTTATTGTAAGCACGAACGGTGTAAACATATTTCTTACCACTTACAAGCGGAGCTTTCTTGCTGCTTGTGTGTGTATAGCTAGTGCCTGACACATTTGCAACGGCTTTCCATTTCTTAGCACCGGACTGCTTGTAATAAACTCTGTACATAGTCGCATTGGATGCTTTGCTCCAGCTGATGCTGACTTTATTGTAAGCAGTACCTTTAACTTTTCCCATTTTTACTGTACTTGGTACAGCTGGAATGGTAACGGTCTTACCCTTGGTATTATATTTACCCCATTTCTTGCTTGACTTATTGTAAGCACGAACAGTGTAAACATACTTTTTACCACCTACCAGTGGAGTTTTCTTGTTACTCTTGTGAGTGTAGCTGGTCTTAGAACCGCTTACATTTGCAACGGTTTTCCATTTCTTGGCACCGGACTGCTTGTAATAGATGCGGTACGATGTAGCATTAGAAGCTTTCTTCCACTTGACAGTAACTGCATTGGTAGATGCAGTAACCTTAGTGATGCTTACTTTTGATGGCGCCTTTTTACTGGATGCCGCAAAAGCTGTGGTTGGCAGCATGGTTATAATCATCAATGCTGTCAAGAGAATTGTAATTACTGACTTTGCTTTACGTTTCATACCTGAAACCTCCTTTTTTAATTTTCAATGTGCTTGAGTTTTTCATTGATCTAATTATTTTATAACATAATTGGGGCTATCAAAACAATTTTTTATCTCAAAAAGATTCATTTATGAGGATTTTATTCAAGTATACTCAATATATTATACATAGTCAATATATTGAATGGTGATACTCTTAGGAAAAAGGAGTATTGCGTATATGATTTCATACAAACCATTTTATGAGACCTTGTTACGAAAAAATCTTACCGAGTATTGGCTCATTTTTAAACAAGGTATCTCTCCCAATACACTTCACCGTATGAAGCATCAAAAACCAATTACAACAACCACGTTAAATACTTTATGTGAAATTTTAGACTGTGAAGTGTCCGATATCCTTAAATACGTTCCATATGATGAAGAATGATGTTAGTTTATAGTATCTTGCTATATAGCTAACATTATTTTTTTTCTCTTTTTTCATCCCCTCTTTTGATTCTTCTGGTAAAGGCTGCATCCGCAGCACGGGTGAATTTTTGTGATCCGTACTTTTACGATCATACCTTATCCATCCACTACACTTGCAAAAAGGAGAATTACTATGACAAGAAAAGAACAAATGCAGGATATCGAAGAAAAATTAAAAGCTGGTGTTGCAGAATACTTTACCTCTGAAAAATATGCTACACTTCTGAAAATCATGAGCCGTTTTCACAACTACAGTGTAAACAACTGTATACTGATCGCAGCTCAGTTTCCAAAAGCCTCGTATGTCACTGGATATGCGAACTGGAAAAATTCTTTTAACCGGATTGTTAAAAAGGGGGAACGTGCAATCCGTATCATAGCCCCTTGTCCGTACAAAAAGGTAAATGAGGAAACCGGAGAGGAAGAAGAACGACTCTCATTCCGAACCACTTCCGTTTTCGACATTTCACAGACTATACAGATACCCGAAACAGAAGTAATTTCTTTCGGCTGCCCCGAACTTGTGGGAGATGTACCAGAATATGACCGACTGATTTCTGCCATTCTCTCTATTTCTCCGTGTCCTGTAACTTATGAAGACATAGAAAATACCACAAACGGATATTACGTCCCATCTGAAAGTCGAATTGCAATCCGCAACGGCATGAGCCAACTACAGACTATTAAAACACTGATCCATGAAATTGCTCACGCAATGCTACACAATCCGGAAGCTGCAAAAGAGCGTGAAATCAATCGTGAAACCAAAGAAATTGAAGCTGAAAGCACTGCATTTATTATTTCTACCTTTCTCGGACTGGACACTTCGGAATACAGTTTTGAGTATATCGCCGGGTGGGCTGGTAAAGATAATCTGAAAGCAGTCAGTACAGCTCTGAAAAATATCCAAACAACCGCTAACAAACTCTATGACAGCATTCTGAAAAGTCTGAAAGATGCAGCCTAAATGTTATTTTACTGCATTACGAGTGATTATATAAAAATTGAATCGCTCCAAATTACGACCTGAATTTTGAGCATAGCCAAAAAAGCCACAGATCCGCTACCAGCGAAGGGGATATATTCCCTCCCGGTAACAGATCCGTGGCTCATTTTTTTATGCAGGCTCAACTACAAAGGATAAACTCATCATCACAAATGTCTGATTCCTGCATCAAATAATTTTCAATCACGTCTGCCAGATTTGTACTATTCGCCAGCACAAAGCTGCACCCATATTTTCTCTGAAACTCGGTCATTCTATCCAACATTCTTTTTCCATATCCTTCAATATTGTTAAGTCCTTTATATTCCAGCAAATCCCAAAAACTCTTAAAATCATCATCTGCGATTACAATATACAGTTTGATATTCATGTTCTGAGCTCTTTGTAATTCACGTTCAAAACGATAACGATTCCCATACGCCCCCAAGAGCAAATTACCTCCAAGCTCCAGAAAGCTCCGCTTGGTATCAATTGCAACTGAATATGTACCCAGCACATCGTCTGAAAAAACTCTGGAACTTGTATCTTTATTATTGTTACGTGTTATTAAATTCATATAATCTTCATTCATTCGAAGATTCTGAATTTTTTTATATTTAGAAGATACTACACAGTAATCTCCTACCGGAAGTCTACATGAAATCATTTCATGTCCACGTCTTGCAAGTTCATCTACCTCCGGATGTTTTCCGGTTTTTTGTCTGTTATCTACAAAAATAGAAAAATTTCTTTTATTCAACATAATAGAAAACTCCTTTTTTATATATAAGACACCTCGCATCTCACTTTTCACTCTTAAATCTGAGAATTAACAAATGTATATAATACAGAAATACAAAAAAGTTTAGTTTAAAAGTGAAAAAGTGAGTATTTGAGGATTATTTGTTAAAATGTTACAAACTGTATGACTTACCTTTTACTTTCTCAGCAAGCCACGATATCTGAGATTCAGTCTCGGATGACATTTCTTGTTTTCATCGTTTCCCTTGTACAACGGATTCATCCACTCTGTCAGATTATATTCTGCAATCAACGGTTCACAGGCATCCATCTTATCTTCTGTCAGAATCTGTTTACTCTTATCTTCGCATGTCCATGTATCAGAATTGCGAATAATGTTCAACAGATCTGCAATAAATGTATTACGTCCCTGTACTGTTCCATTGGGATTGTTACGTTTACTCCATGCTGTATAGAGATCGTAAAGAAACTGGAATGGCAGAAGATTCCACCGACACTCCGGCAAGATCTCAGCACAAAACTGACGTACCGGATCATTGGCTTCTTTATATTCTTCCAGTGCATTCACACACACTTCCGGAATATCGAAATCATCAAAGTCTGTATTCAGTGCCTTGTACAAAAAATATTCAAGAACTTCTTTTCTTCCGATGTAATCATCTTTGATGTATGTTCTCTCTTTTCCAAAAAAATACGCCATAAATGGAATGAAGATCTGTCTCCTGTAAAAGGAATCACTTTTGTCCTTCACCCTCGGCATGTCGTTCAGACACTGTACCATGAAACCGCTAAACCGATATGCAACAGGCTGTTTATATTTCTGGTTCAGCAAAATTACATCTTTTGTAACAATCGCTTTCAGGTTCGCAGCCTTGTCAATATAAACCATGTCATTCTCATCTGTCAGAATTGCAGATGCAGTCATAATCGTTGACAGTTTATAATCATTTGACATTTCATCCAGTGACAGTGAGATTGCATTTTCATTTCCGATCAGGTTTCTCAGCACCTGTACATATGTACCTTTTCCATTGCAGCCTCTTGTTTCGTAAAGCCATGCTGACTTGTTAAACTTCTTCCCCCGGCGTAACACCGCTGCCATAACCTGCCACAGCAACTTTCTTACGCCCGGATCTTCTGAAAGACTGTCAATAAATTCTTCCGGACTCCAATCTGTACCATCTTCATCATTGTGAATAATGATGTTCTGGGCGTTTGGATTGTAGTCAACTGGTGATTTTCCAACGAACACTTCATCCGGTGTAAATGGAAGAAGTTCTTTTGTTTTATAATTGAACAATCCATTGTTTACCGCTACCAGTTCTTCCTTCTGGCACGGAGATACAAATGGGGCTTCACTTTTGAGACTCTTCATTACTTCTTCTCTCTCTTTTGAAGTGATAGCATAATTGAATCTCTTCATAATGTGATAAAACTCATCTTCATCACAGGTGTATGTCCCTTTATATCTTCCTTCTTCATGATAAATTGCCAACAGACAGGTATCCGAAGATTTTTTCTCTGTATAACATACATTTACGATTCTATACATTTTCCTCATAAATGTTTCAATGATCTGTGGCGAAGGACTCTGCATGTACTTGAATTTATTTCCCGAAACCCTCATTACGTTTTCAGTCGTCACATGGTTTGTCAGGATCTGCAAAAACGTAGCTTCGACCTTTTCCGGATCTACATTCGGGAAGTCAGGCAATGCTTCAATTGTTTCATTTACAACTTTCTTTAACAGCTCACTCTGTGTACAATAATAGCCGTTCAGCATTGGAGGACTGTTTGTTCCTGTATTTTCTTCATTAACTTCCATAGTTTATAATTCCTTTTTTTATATTTTTTGAACGTTCAAAATGTTTTTTACTGTCGACATTCTTACCTTAACACACTTCTTTCTCGAAGACTTCCCAAACAATTTTCTAATGTTGCTGAATAAACGCTACATAAAATTCAAAAAAATAGGGACGCTTCATTCACGCCCCTATCTGGTCTTTAGATTAGCTTTTGTAGATATTTCCCTGTTATTTCTTTTTGTGCATATTGCTATTTTTGTTGAAATATTTCCCCGAAAATCCCCGTTTTTATACCCATTTTCATGCCCTTTTTCCTCCCGATCCGCTCATCATAAGGCTGCATGTAGCATTCAGAGTTTGTGCACTTTTTTACCTTGTCTCTTCCATGTATATTGACGGATCTGCAATTCTTATTTTAAAGAAGACTTTTTATCAGTGCTGTTGTTGCCGGATCTGTCTGTGTCTCAAGATATGGAATACAAGACAGAAAGTTTTTCTTTCGTAGATTTGTCAATCCCCTTACTTTTTTCCAGTTTACCACATCATCTCTTCCCTGAATCTGTTGTACCGCCCACACTACCTCTCTCGCCCAAAATCGGGGATAACTTTCCTGATGCTTCTGTATTTCTTTCTTACACAACTGTAATTTTTCAATCTGCTTCGCTGGAATCCCTAATTTTTTCTCAACTGCATTTACTGTAATCCTGCCCGGTCTGCCATCTCTCTCTTTATTTTCCCATAGTTCTTCGATTGTTTGCTTCACAGCTGGTAAAATTTTCCTGTCAATTTCTTCCCAATTCTTTGATTTTACACCAGCTTTTACGCTCGATACATTTTGTTTTTGTCCAACTTTTTTATAACGCCTCTCACCGATACTCTTCACTGTATCGTAAGAAGCCCCAAGACTTTTTGCTATCTCCGGATATTTCATTCCTTTTTTATGAAGCCTGTAAATTTCCTTCTCAAATAATTCTGTCTGCCGGATCAGTGGCAGTTTTCGGTTTACCAGTTTATCCGGCTCTATTCCCAAAAACATTCCCAGCATACTCACATCCTGTATTCTGTATCTGTCATTGGTGAAGACTTTCTGTATCTGCCACAGTTCCGTAAAATCATTCTCCTGTAACTCCTGATAATATCTCATAAAATCCTGATGAAGCAATCCGATATTTCTTTGTTCCCCTCGCAATGAAAGATACTTTGTACCTTCCATCTGTGTATGAAGAAATTCTCCTACAGATACATCATTGTCCATATCAATCTCTGTCTGAAATACATTTGTTATGTATTGTGATAATCTTATTTCCATTTTATCACCACAATATCTTACCTCCTGATTTTCCGGGATACTCTCTTCTGCGGTAAGAAATGCCGGAGTAGCTTTTCCACTAACAAATACATCTGTATCTTCCAGATAACATTTATGCTCAGAACATATCCGAACTGCACCGATCTGCCAAGTTCTATGCCAGTAGGTTTCCCCATATCGCTCTCTATCCTTTTTCACACAAACCGGACAAAATCTCAATCTTCTTTTTTCTTTCCCTTTGGGAATGGCAAGAAGATTCTGGTGTTTTCCACCCATTTGTACCAGTGAACAAAAAGCAGCTTTTCTTCTCTCGTATGGCAGGAATATCCCATATGCAGGGAACATAGTATGCTTTTTCACTAATGTTTCCACAGGCACTCTCAGTATATCCACCACTTCTTCTCTATATCTGTTTATAAATTCTATATCCGGTCTCACCAACGGATCTTTAAATATTTCCTCTGCGGATGCCCGGTATAATAAGTTCCCGGATCTACTGTGATACCTGCTGAAAAGACTGTAAACAAGTTCATCCGGATATAATTCAGGCATAAAACCAATCATGCGACCACCTCCACTTGTATATGTTCTGAAAGCAGTTTTGTAATTTCCAGTCCTTCCTGTTTTGCTCTTTCTGCAAGCGTTTGGATCAGCGATTTCTGTATTACAAGATTTGCGTTTTCTTCCCCAACTTTTTCCGGAATCTTTTTTGCTGCATGTTTTTTCTTTCTTTTACTTGTCTGCGAAGTAACAGATGGAACTATGTAATTGTGTAGCATTCCCATTCTCTCTTCGTATACCTGCTGTAAAACAGCTATATCCAGACATTCCGTTCCTGTTAAAATTGCAAGCTCCTGTGCATCATGGATCAGCGTCACTACAATAGAAATCACACCTGCACTGTGTTCATACAACCATTGCACCAGTACATCCGTCAGCTCTGTGTGATATCTCACATACTGATATTCAAATAAAATACTGCATACCTCCCTAAAATATTCATCATAAGACAGTGATCCATATTTCAATCCAAGGCTTCTACGTGCAAGCTGCATTGCCTGTTCAAAAAAGATCTCACTTTCCGGAGTTCCGACCATACAAATAGAGATTCCGCTGTTATTGATGAGTTGTGTAAGTGAACCTATTAAACTTCTTCCATTTTTGCTGTTCACCACATTCTGTATTTCATCTACGACCAGCACACCTACATGATTCAGACAAACCTGACTGACTGTTCCGATCAGCATATCTGTAGTTGCTTTTGCCCGGATCGCATTTTGGTAATAATGAGTTTCTAATTCTTCATCCACTTTTCTTAATATCTCCACTAACATTCCCTTTACGGAACTGTCGAACGGACACTGTACGCTGATACATGGTATGATTTTCAAATATGGTTCTTCTAATTCCATCACAATGTCCGCACCTATCAGACTCAGGACTCTGGAAATAGCAGATGATTTCCCGATACCGCTTTTTCCAATGATTGTAAAGCTGTCTGCACCACCGATAATACCACTATACATTTGATTCCCACGTGTATTCGCTGCCATTTTCATGTTTTTCTTATTATTGTTCAGTTGCTGAATTGCCAGCTTTGTTCCCTTCTTCTGTAAAGAACGGATAATTGCCAGATATAATTTATTATAGATTTCCTCTGACATCTGAGAGGGAAGATAAATGTTATACAAATCAGAAAGTTTCAAAAGACGCTGTGCAGCTGTCCCACCCCTTCGCAGTTCTTCATCATATTCCGGCAGTATCTCCATTTTCCGAAACAATTCTTCTCCTGACAGCATTTCCGGAATGTTTTCAATTATCTTCATGGAATCATACATCTTGTTTACCTCTCTTCCTGATATATCTGTATATAGTTCTTATGCGTTTTCCGTTCTTCTCGCTTTCTGTTCGCTCTGATGTTTTTGAGTGGATTTTTTACTGTATTATCTGCATTTGTTACCCTGCTCACATCAACGATTGCTTCAATGCTCCTTGCAAGTTTCACTTGTGCCTGTAAATTCTCTTCCTTCTGACTCAACACACTTCTTTTCTGTCCTGCCTGAACTTCCTGCACGTAATCCAGATCCCGACCTGCAAAGCGGCTCTCAATCAGTTCAAAACGCACATACTTTCTGTTCTTCTCAATCAACCATACATAAGATACATCGTCTGGATTATATGCAACCGTAGCTTCTCCACCCTTCAAATACCTTTCTGTATAGTTATCATGTCTGTACCGTAACTTATTTACCTGTAGTCCCTGTCTGTTAAATTTTCCGGTTGTCCTCGGCAGTAAACACATCACAACTTCCTGTCCTGATATTTCTATCAGATTTGCACCGATCTTCTGTCTCTCATACTTCCAGACTTCACTTGCTGTCAGCTTTACCCCTGCATCTATCATTTCTTTTGTAATGGGAAAATTTTCAAGTGTACGGGCTGTATTGTAATAAAGAATGCAGTGCAACAAAATCTTTTCAAACTGTTCTAAGGTCAGACACGCATCTTTCCTGTAATCATGTGCCCCTCTTTCCTGAAAGTCCGGCTCTATCACTCCTTTTCCTTTCAGATACGGTTTATAGGTACTCTGTATGAGATCGAAAAATTTTTCTACAGATCCCTTCAACTCTGGTCTGTAAGCTGGAAGGTTAATAATAGATACACCAAAATCTGTAAGCTGTTCAAAGTTTTCCGAAGCATACTCACTTCCTTTATCTGTAACCAATGTTCCCGGCAGTTCTTTACAATCCCATTCTTTCTCTGTAATATCAATCCCATGTTTCCTGCAATGCTCTACTTTATCTGTTACAACATTCAATATCAAACCTCTAAGGCTGTATGTTCCACCTTCCCATCCGAGAGAATATCCGCAGCACATAGAGCTATACGCATCTATACATGCTGTCAGGACAGGTCTTCCTATCAGTTCTCCCCTCTCATTAACAAGGTATATATCACAGATGGTAGAATCTAACATACCGACACCAATATTCCGGGCAAACTCCTGCACTCCTTCCCCCAGTAACGGTCTGTAATCTCTCTGATACTTCTTCATTCCTTCCCTCGAAATGTAAAAGTTCTGTATGTTCTTCGTCTTTTTATAAAAATACCGGAACTGGTGAATAGATGGATGTGGGAGTAAGTTTCCCTCTGCATCTGTATATTTTTCTTTCAGCATCATGGTATATGCAGTTGATAGCGTGTTCTGGTGCTTCGTATAAAAGAACTTATTCAAAGCCCAACGCATCACTTTTTCATCTGGTGTGAGTGACTTTTCTTTTTTCTGCTTCGGTACAAGTACAGACATATCCTGATACACCAGATACAGGCAGAGCGTATTTCTTATTGTCTGTTTGCTGTAATGTCTTAATTCAGATATCGTGCCGATCATACGTCTACGTTCTTTCACATCACCAATAAACGGCAAAACACCGGCGATCAGAGAAAAATGCTCCTGCATATACTTCTTCTGTGTACCTTCCAAATCATCCTCAGACGGATAAATTCCTGTACTTTCCCACAATTCCTGTTCTGTAATAAGTATCCAGTTCTCAAACAACTTTACTTCCTTCCACTCCGGCATCTTACGTTTAATACAGTCAATGACAAGCACCGATGCTTCCCCAATCTCTAATACTCGGATCATTTCTGTACCCTGCTGATTCTTCAAAAGACTATTTTTCTTCATCAATCACAATCCCCCAATCCTGTACTCCTAACCCCAGCCAGTATTCCCGGCTTGCATCAAGCAGTTTGTCTGTAAGTGGTTTTGTCAGATGCTTTCGCTCTACACACTCCCTGACCATCAAATGATTTCCTATTTTCGTACATACAAAGTCGGATGTATACGCTCCCTCTTCCAATCCATCCATAAGCACATTACAGCGAATCTCCTGTATCTCTGTATTCTCTTCTAACATCCTCAAATACTTCTTCTGGATTTCGCTGTACAGCCTGCATACCTCTTTACACTTACTGACAGATACTTTTTCACAACGTCCTTTGTAGTTCTTTTTCTTCATTTTGACTTCCTCCTGTTTTCCCAAAAATCTTCCCAAAAACGAATTATTTTTCCCAAAAACAGAAAAAATCTTCCCAAAAACAAGAAATCTTTCCCAAATTTGATTTTTGGGGATTTACAGAAAATACTCGCAATCCCTTTATTTACAAGGCTTTCAAGCATTTCCCCAATTTTTCCCAAAAACACTTTTCAAAAAACACTATGTTAATCAGCAAACAGCATTAGCGTCTTTTTTGTAAAGTTCGTTATCCTGTTCCTTCTCAACAGACGGATGATTTGTTGGTATATTTTCGTATTCAATTTTTCCTACCTACTATGTCTGATTCAGCCCTTCTCTCTCCCACTTTCCGACTAACTCCACCCTCCTTTTTCGCTCCATTTCTTGCCTCTGAGTGCCCTTTTTAGCCCCTTTAAGATCTGCCGGAAATCCGTTGAAATCCTGTTGAAACCCGCATATTTGCTGGGATTCTGAGTAGTTCTGGGGGTATCTCCGGGTAACTCTGGGATAGCTCCGGGGTGACTCCCAGACCGCCTCATGACCGCCTCATCTCGCTGCACACAAACAGTCTTCTCAATCTGAGATAACCGGGGTTCAGGCAACAAAAAAAGAGCCCTGAATCTACTATGTAAATTCAGGACTCCAAAATTTCTCAGAGTACTTATTTTTGCTAATTACACGCTAATGGTTGGTGCTGATTAACATCCGCTACTCAAACTCAATCGTTCCAGGCGGCTTACTGGTAAGATCATAGAATACGCGGTTTACGCCCTTAACTTCATTAATAATACGGTTCATCACCTTATTAAGTACTGCATAAGGAATCTCTGCGGACTCGGCAGTCATGAAGTCAATGGTCTTGACAGCACGGAGTGCTACTGCGTAATCGTAAGTTCTGAAGTCTCCCATTACACCTACGCTTCGCATATTTGTCAGGGCTGCGAAGTACTGGTTTGGCATCCATGATGGGTCTTCTCCGTGTTCTTTTTTGTAGTCGGCGGCTGCTTTGTCGACTTCTTCACGGTAGATGTAGTCTGCATCCTGTACGATGCGTACTTTTTCTTCAGTGACTTCTCCGATGATACGGATTCCAAGTCCCGGGCCTGGAAATGGCTGACGAAATACCAGTCTTTCCGGAATTCCAAGCTCAAGGCCGGCTTTACGAACCTCGTCTTTGAACAGGTCTCGGAGTGGCTCGATGATTTCTTTGAAATCAACGAAATCCGGAAGTCCTCCTACGTTGTGGTGAGATTTGATCACTGCGGATTCTCCGCCAAGACCGCTCTCTACAACGTCCGGATAAATAGTTCCCTGTGCAAGGAAATCTACGGCGCCGATCTTCTTGGCTTCTTCCTCAAAGATACGGATAAATTCCTCACCGATGATCTTACGTTTCGCCTCAGGCTCTGTAACACCTGCAAGCTTGTCGTAATATCTCTGCTGTGCGTTTACACGGATAAAGTTCAGGTCAAACTGGCCGTTCGGTCCGAATACACCTTCAACCTCATCACCCTCATCTTTACGGAGAAGGCCATGATCTACAAATACGCAGGTAAGTTGCTTGCCGATCGCTCTGGAAAGAAGTCCTGCTGCTACGGAGGAATCTACACCACCGGACAGAGCAAGAAGAACTTTTCCGTCGCCGACTTTCTCACGGATCTCTTTAATTGTGTGCTCAACAAAGGCATCCATCTTCCAGTCTCCGGCACATTCACAGACACCAAGTACGAAGTTGGACAGCATGGTCTTTCCTTCAACTGTGTGCAGTACTTCCGGATGGAACTGAATCGCATACAGTTTTTTCTCCTCATTCTGTGCAGTTGCTACCGGACAGTCTGCAGTGTGTGCAGCGATCTCGAATCCCGGTGCAGCCTGAGAAATGTAATCTGTATGGCTCATCCAGCAGATTGTTTTGTCGGATACGTTTTTGAAGATCTTGGAATCTTTTTTATCAATGAGAAGCTCTGTCTTGCCGTACTCGCTGACATCTGCTTTCTCAACTTTTCCGCCAAGGACATGCATCATGAGCTGTGCTCCGTAGCAAAGTCCAAGTACCGGAATACCAAGCTCGAATAATTCTTTCTGGTAAGTCGGTGAATCTGCCTCATAGCAGCTGTTTGGTCCGCCGGTAAGGATGATTCCCTTCGGATTCATCGCTTTAATCTTCTCAAGATCTGTCTTGTAAGAATAGATTTCGCAATATACATTGCATTCTCTGACACGTCTTGCAACCAGCTGATTGTACTGACCGCCAAAATCAATGACAATAACTAATTCTCTTTTCAAGGCTTTCCTCCTGTTGTTTATAACATCTTTAGAATCTGTTACTCATTATAAATGAGTGTATGCACTTTTACAATGCTAATTTTATCTCACGCCGGAATTTTTATTTTCCGGTAAATTTTTCACGGCTTTTTTTGCCTGCTCATCCCAGTAAGCGCAGTCATTTCTTCCAATTACCTCCGATGTAAACGGAGTGCCGTCATTCTTTTTGTAATGTCTTGTAGCACGGAAAACATATTTCGCGCCGACATAAACGATCGGTACGTTAAAGAACACGATCAGAATATTTCCAAGGTCAGAAAACGCCCAGAGATTTCCAAGTTCCAGTCCTGCAATATTGCAGAGGATTCCAAATGCGGCAACAAAAAGGCCGATACAACGTACAATATTGATGCAGATCTTATCCTTGCGGATACGATTTGCCGCGATTTCCGAAAAACTGATCATTCCCAGAAGGCAGGTAAACGCAAACAGGCAGAAACACAATGTCACAAGAAATGTAACGATTCCGTTCATTGCAGTTCCCGGAGTCAGCACAGCGATAGATTCCGTATATTTCGGAAGTTTATCAAGAGCCTGCCAGTTTTCCGCATCCGCACCGGTCCAGCAATGAGCCATAACTACCACAAATCCGGTAAGTGTGCAGATCACGATGGTATCCAGAAAAACTCCCAGGGAGGCGATCACACCCTGCTCACATGGGTGTTTTGCATCTGCTGCCGCCGCTGACATTGTAATAGTTCCCTGACCTGCCTCATTGGACATCAGGCCTCGTTTTACACCCTGTGCAAGAACCGTTCCAAAAACACCACCAAAGAATGCGTCCGGCTTAAATGCTCCTGCAAAAACGCTTCCGAAGAAATAAGGAATGCGGGTAAAGTTCAATATTATAAGAAGTAATACTACTACCATATAGAGCACCGCCATCACCGGCACCATCATATCTGTCCATTTGGAAACTTTTTTAATTCCGCCAAATGCGATGGCTGCTGTGAGAACTACGATCAGTGCTCCTACTATATAATAGAAGGCAGATCCGCTTGCAATGGTTGTTCCGGTTACAATCTCTGCCATACGTCCCACTGAGGAAACAACATTAAATCCCTGTGCAGGCAGACAGCAAAGAGCATACAGAATATACAATACGGAAAGAAAAACTCCGATCCAAACTTTGTTTCCCAGAAGTTTTCTTCCATAGAAAGGAAGACCTCCTACAAACTCGTCGTCTTTTTTCTCTTTAAAAATCTGGGCAAGGACACCTTCCATATATGCCACTGCCATTCCGAAAAATGCGGAAATCCACATCCAGAACAAAGCTCCCGGGCCGCCCACTGCAATAGCACCTGTTACACCCAGAATATTTCCCGGTCCTACACGCATGGCCGAACTTAAGAAAAACGATGCCAGCGGCGAAATTCCTGTTTCAACGACACGTTTCTCGGTCATAGTCCGGATTCCTTTTTTAAAATAGGTCACCTGCATGAACCCAATCCTGAAACTGAAAAAAATTCCGGATCCAAGAAGCAGTATGATCGCAAAGGATATGTTTCCCAGAATGGGAATGCTGCTGTACCAGTCAAAATTTGTAGGAAAATCCCACAGAAAATCAGACAGTGGACCGATAAAGCTGAACACTCCGTTGATCGCCTCAAACACTCTCTCCATAGCTATTTCCTCCCTTTTTATCTGAAGGTCTCAGAATTGAATACAGACAGGCATTCCCATCCGTCACCTTTCATTTCCGCTTCAGATTTTTATGCTATGGTTTATTATACCGTATCGCCTTGCAAAAGTCCTCTTAATTTTTAGTATTTTTAAGTAAATTCCAGAATTTTCCATCCTTATGGTCTTTTTCGCATCCGCTTGCAGATTAGTCTGAACAAACACTCGGGGAGTTTCGCAGGATTTCACAAGACTTTATGAGATATTTAGATTTTAATCACAGATTTTTAAAATGCTTCTCACAGTTCCATCACATTTTGACGGTATATTATTAAGCAAATAAAGCACAAAGCTTTTTCATCTTATAGATCATTACTTATTTTTCTTTTCATACTCTGCCGGGTCCGTTCCAAGACCCGGCCCTCCTTTTTTCTGAGATATTCTCCCATACATTCCGCTCCTGATCATCCTTCCTTTTTATCTTCTTACAAACTCCCATCGTATACCATTCTTTCTTTATCCAAAGGATCTATACCTATAATCATGGTGTCTAAATCGGACACTCTGATCACATCTGATGATCGGCATTTTACTGTTTCCCGATTTTACCCCGATTTCGTTTCATTTCACTCCGTCCAGACAAAACCTCAAAAATTCCTGAACACGCATAAACACTGATTTCAAGCACAAAAAAACACCGTCCCCGCAGCTCCCATGTCTGCAAAAACAGTGCTTTTAGTGCGTCTTCAGGGGTTCGAACCCTGGACACCCTGATTAAGAGTCAGGTGCTCTACCAACTGAGCTAAAAACGCATATTTAATTGTTTGTCTTTCGTTTGTTTCGTTCCTCAAGACATGTTGTATTATACGTTATGGTTCGATGAAAGTCAACACCTTTTTTTAATTTTTTTTATTTTTATCTTTTTTATTTTTTGTATCTTCATTTGATGCAATTTTATTCAGTGTTTTTTCTATTTCTGACAGCGAATTTCTGATCTGGGCTGCCTGATTGTTGATGCTGCGGTTTACACTGTTGAGATTTCGTCGGAATGAACCGGATTTTCTTTTTTTCAAGCTTTCTTTCCCCCTTTTCCTTATTTATTATATGAAAACAGGCCGGTCAATTTCCCGATCAGCCTGAAAAAAATCTTATTCACAACAAATTTAAAACTCTACGGACTTCCACCACCGCACAACCAGCACCACTGCAAGCGCCGCGGTCAGCAGATCCGAAATCGCCTGGGATGCCAGAACACCATGGTATCCGGCAACTCGAAGTGCCACATTCAGCACAATAGCAAAGATCACACCCTGTCTGCTGACGGACAAAAGAAACGCTCCTACTGCCTGTCCTGCTGACTGAAAGGTACAGGTACTGATCAGCACAACTCCCATAAACACCATACCTGCCAGCTGCAGGCGCAGCATCAGTGCGCCGTTTTCCACAACCGAAGGATCACTCATAAAGATCCGCACCAGCTGCGGGGCAAAAAATCCAAGTACAGCCATCAGGACAAGAGCCAGCCCGCCCTCAAACAGATATGCAAATTTCAGCGTTCCCTTCAGTCTCTCGCGGTTTTTCGCACCATAATTGTACCCGATCAGCGGCTGCCCGCCAAAAGCAAAGCCAACAAGCACCAGCGCCGCGATCATATTGATCTTCATGACGATACCCATAGCCGCAACTTTATCATCACCGAATCCCAACAACGCACGGTTGGTAAGAGCAATCCCGATACTCTGCATCAGATTTGTCACCGACGCCGGAATCCCAATTGCAAAAACCGCTCCGATTTCCGCCCCTGAAATATGAAATCCCTTAGGGTTCACAGAGAGATTTCTGCTCTTCTTAATAAGAAACCACACAAAAAAAATATCCGTACATACATTTCCGATCACCGTAGCTGTGGCAGCACCTGCCGCACCCCAGCCAAGCCCGAAGATCATCACCGGGTCCAGAATGATATTCACAACCGCACCAAGCACAGAACCGATCATAGATGCTGTGGCAAAACCCTCTGTACGCAGCTGATTGGACGGCGTCAACGCCACAATGATAAACGGAGCGCCCAGTGCGATACAGGTATAATACTGAGAAGCATACTCCCAGGTTGCCTCACTTGCACCCAGCAACCCCAGAATAGGGCTTCGCAAAAGCATCAGAACAACGGTAACCACCACACCGCAGACAATGGCCCCATAAAAACTGAACACACTGATCCTCTTCGCATCCTCGAATTTCTTTTCCCCGAAAAGCCTGGAAATAAAAGAACTTCCGCCCAGGCCAAAAATATCTCCAAGGGCGATCATCAGCGTAAAGATCGGCGTACCCAGTGTAACACCCGCCACCAGATCCGTATTTCCGGTTCCCGCAATAAAATAAGTATCTACCATATTATAGATCAGCGAAATCACCATACTGAACACAACCGGAAGCGCCAGCTTAAAATACGCCTTCGGAATCGGATACTTTTCAAAAATCTCTTCCTGCATTTTATCGCCTCTATTTCTGTCTGATCACCATCTTGCAGATCGGATTACCCATGGAAGAAAACTTCTCCTCATACTCCGTCATCACGTTCCCCTTCACCAGTTCCTCATCATGATGAAGATCAAAGGTACAAACCTCCAGATTCCAGTCAGACTCCTTCACCTCTTCCAGAGAAAACTCAAACAATCCACGGTTATCCGTCTTAAATTCCACAGCACCCTCTTTCTTCAGAACCTGCTCATATCTCTTCAGAAACTCCCTGGAAGTCAGTCTTCTCTTGGCATGGCGGGCCTTCGGCCACGGATCAGAAAAATTCAGATAAATCCCGTCAACCTCATCCTTCTCAAAAATCTCCGGCAAAAGCCTTGCATCCACACGGATGAACACCAGATTGGAAAACTCCTCCCCGGCCTCCTCAAGCTCCTCCCTCTTCTGAAGCGCCCGAAGCAGCACACTGTCATACATCTCGATCCCAACATAATTCCTCTCCGGATGCAGCCGCGCCATATCCATCAGGAAACGCCCTTTTCCCATGCCAACCTCAAGAAAAAGCGGTCTCTTCTCCCCAAAAACACTCTCCCATTTCCCTTTAAACCTCTCCGGCTCATCAATCACCCAGTCACACTCCAAAATCGCATCCTTCGCCCCGGGAATATTACGTAATCTCATAAATAACCTCCAAATTAATCTTCTATAATATACAAATCAAATAACTACCTCTCGCAGCCAGCAAAGCCTCTATAACAATTCCCCAAATCAATGAAACCACTATAATACATCCGCCACCAGCCACACAAACCAGAACACCTGCACAGATCCAAAAAATCATCATTCCTCTTCCAGAATATCCGATCCCCCCTATGCAAGACATCCCAATATTCAACTATACATGTAACCCCCACCCCGCCGCAAGCAAAAAATAAAAAAATTATCAACCAGGCGACAGCAACGCGCCTCGCCGTCCACATCCAACACCATCCGCATCCACACACATCGGCTCAACCTCACACATCCAACACCGCAGAATCCATACACAAGTCAACAACCTCACACCACCACAACCAAGAACTCCTAAAAAAAAGCCCGAGGGGTGTGCAGAGGGGCCATGGCTTTATGGCCCCTTTGCGGTTTTCCTCTTTTTCCACAAACCCCCAAAAAAATGTCTTTTTACCCACATTTCTCTCAAAAGTTTGCATAAAAATTAACACAATTTTAGTTGTTTTTACCATAAAAAAGGTGTATCATATAAAAATCAATTATAAACAATAAACAAACAAGGAGGGCGCTATGGAACAAATCCTAAATAAGCTTTCGGAAATCGAAGCTACAGCCAATGCCATCATGCAGGACGCTGCGCGACAGAAACAGGCTCTCTCGGAAGAAGCAGAAAAACAGACAAAAGAATTCGACGCTTCACTTGAAAAAGAAACCAGCGACGAGATCCGGAAGATCCGTGAAGATCTGGCCCGTGAGAAAGACGCCCGGATCAATGAGCTTCGTGCAGAAACCGAAGACCAGCTTTCCAGGCTGGATGCCTATTACGAAGCCCATCACGAAAGTCTTTGCAGTGAGCTGTTTCAGAAAATAACAGGCATCACCGAAACCTGAAGGGAAAGGAAGTGATTCAATGGGCACTGTCCTCTCATACAGCGGACTCTCCACCAAGATCCGCGCCATGCAGAGCAGGCTTGTGACAGATGAGCAGCTGGAAGAAATCGTTCAGCTTCCCAATGTCCCCCAGGTAACAGCCTACCTGAAACGGACTCCCGAATATCAGAATATCTGGTCCGGTCTCGATGAAAATGATCTTCACCGCGGACAGATAGAAAAACTCCTGAAGAAATCCATCTTCCTGAATTTTTCAAGGCTTTACCACTTTGCAAATCAGGAACAGCGAACGTTCCTGTCGCTTTACTCGAAGCGTTATGAGATCCGCGTCCTGAAAGAGATCATGACGAATCTCTTTGACCACCGGGACACCGATCCCGTGGATATTTCTCCCTACCGCGATTTTTTCAGACATCATTCCAAGCTGGACATTGACAGGCTTGCTGCCTGCACCAATATGGATGAATTCATTGCGGCACTGAAGGGAAATGATTTTTTTATTCCGCTGTCTCAGGTCAATGAACGTGGAAATGCCACGCTTTTTGACTTCGGCATGGCACTTGACCTTTCGTATTTTTCACAGATCTGGAATGTGCGGAAGAAGCTTTTCAAAGGTAACGATCTGAAACAGATCACCAAGGCTTACGGTGAAAAATTCGATATGCTGAACCTGCAGTTCATCCAGCGCTCCAAACGCTGCTTTCAGATGGAACCGGCTTCTATTTACGCATTGCTGGTCCCCATGAACTACAAGCTCCGCAAAGAAGAGATCACCACCCTTGTGGAGGCCCCTACACCGGAAGAGTTCCGTCGTATCTTCAATGGAACTTATTATGGTAAGAAATACGAACAGCTGTCCGTCGCCAGTCTGGAAGAATTTTATAACTATATTCTTCGCAGCATACTGGAACAGGAAGCACGCAAGGATCCCTACTCCGTGGCAGTCATCTATTCCTATTTATATCACAAAGAACATGAAGTCAACCGTCTGACCATTGCCCTTGAGTGCGTGCGCTATGGCGTGGACCCAGAACAATCCCTGCGTTATATACGCAACGGTTAATAACCAGGAGGTAACAACGTGATTGAAAAAATGAATTTTCTGAGCATCACCGGTCCCAAAGCAGATATCGACCGGGTTGTAAACACCTACCTGTGCAAGTACGAGATCCATCTGGAAAACGCTCTCTCAGAGCTGACCACAGTAGAAAGTCTGACGCCTTTCCTGGAGGTCAACCCCTACAGAGATGCCTTAAATTCCATCAATACCATTTATGAGGAGCTGAAAACTCCTCCGGCCACTTCCAACAGAAGCCCGGGTATTGAAACAGCACTTTCCACAGTAAAGGAGATCCGCTCCCAGGCGGATCAGCTCCAGAAGGAACAGTCCGAACTGGAAGAAACATGTTCCTCTCTGGAAGAGTCACTGCGGATCATACGTCCCTTCCGAAATATTGATTATGATATTTCATCCATACTTCATCTGAAGTATATCCATTTTCATTTCGGACGTATCGAGAAACAGTACTATGAGAAATTCAAGAAATATATTTACGACAATCTGAACACGATCTTCCTTAAATGCGATGAAGATGACCAATACGTCTGGGGCGTTTACTTCGTACCGAAGCATGAAGCGCACAAAATCGATGCCGCCTACTCTTCCATGCACTTTGAGAAGATCTTTGTACCGGATAATTATACCGGAACTGCCCAGCAGGCATTTTCAAGCGTAAGCAAACAATACGAGGATGCCCTGAAGCATCTGGAATCACAGAAACAGAAATACCAGAGATTTCTTGCGGATCAGGCAGAAACCATCGTTACCGCCAGAAACACGCTTCTTCAGTTTTCCAGAAATTTCGATGTCCGGAAAGCGGCAGCCTGCACCGGAAAGCATGAGAATTTTTATATTCTCTGCGGCTGGATGACAGAAGCCGACACCAGAGCTTTTCAGGCTGATATCTCATCCGACGAAAAAATCTTCTGTCTGGTAGACGGAGAAGATACCAACACGCCGGAGCACGACCAGAACCATCAGCCGCCGACCAAGCTGAAGAACCCGAAGCTTTTCAAGCCCTTTGAAATGTATGTAAAAATGTACGGACTTCCCGCCTATGGCGAGATGGACCCCACCTGGTTTGTTGCCATCACCTACTCCTTTATTTTCGGAGCCATGTTCGGTGATGCCGGCCAGGGACTCCTGCTTTTTATCGGCGGATTGCTCCTGTACAAGCTGAAGCATATCGATCTTGCCGGAATCATCAGCTGCGCCGGAGTATTTTCCACATTTTTCGGTCTGATGTTCGGAAGCATCTTTGGATTTGAGGATATCATACCTGCTCTGTGGTTACGACCTGTGGACAGTATGACGACCATACCTTTTATCGGAAAACTGAATACCGTATTTATCGTTGCCATCGGCTTCGGCATGGGAATCATTCTCCTGTGCATGGTTTTCAACATCATCAATTCGTTTAAGATGCACGATGTTGAAAAAACCTGGTTTGACACCAACGCGGTGGCAGGACTTGTATTTTATGGTTCCGCAGTTCTCTGCATCGGACTTTTTGTGTCCGGACATGCAGTTCCAGGCGGCGCAGTCCTTGCTATTATGTTCGGTTTACCGCTGCTTCTGATCTTCTTCAAGGAGCCGCTCACAAACCTGGTAGAGAAAAAAGCCGAGGTTATGCCAAAAGAAAAAGGCATGTTTATCGTACAGGGTATCTTTGAACTGTTCGAGGTTATCCTGAGCTACTTTTCCAACACACTCTCCTTCGTGCGTATCGGCGCTTTTGCAGTCAGCCACGCAGCCATGATGGAAGTTGTACTTATGCTTGCGGGTGCGGAGAACGGTAGTCCAAACTGGATCGTCATCATTCTCGGAAACCTGTTTGTATGCGCCATGGAGGGCCTGATCGTAGGTATCCAGGTACTCCGTCTGGAATATTACGAAATGTTCAGCCGTTTTTACAAAGGCAGCGGCCGGAAATTCGAGCCGTTCTGCTCAAAAAACAAATAAAATGCCAGCATCAGAACTCCTTCTGATCCAGGCAGCCAATTAAACGAATATTAAGGAGGTCATCATCATGACAGTCATTACACAGATCACAATCGCAGTTGCACTTGTACTCAGCATCATTCTTCCATTTGGATATTATCTTCTCGGCGAAAAAAGCCGTGGCCGCTACAAAACAGCTCTTGGTGTTAACGCCTTTTTCTTCTTCGGTATCATGCTTATTGCCATTGCCGTAACATTTGCAGGCGGAGCTTCCGTACAGGCTGCTACAGGCGCTGACGCAGGCCTTGCAACAGGTATGGGTTATATCGCAGCAGCACTTGTTACCGGACTTTCCTGTATCGGTGGTGGTATTGCCGTTGCCAGTGCGGCAAGCGCAGCCCTTGGAGCAATCAGTGAGGATCAGAGCATCCTTGGTAAATCCCTTATCTTCGTAGGTCTTGCCGAAGGTGTTGCTCTTTATGGACTGATCATCTCCTTCATGATCCTGGGTAAACTTTGATATGAAAATGTATCTGATCAGTGACAATATTGATACTCTGACAGGAATGAGACTGGCCGGTGTAGAAGGTGTGATCGTCCATGAACACGACGAGCTGAAAGAAGCCCTGGAGCGCACCATCGCGGATAAAGAAATCGGAATCATACTCCTGACCGAGAAATTCGGCCGGGAGTTTCCTGAGATCATCGATGATGTCAAACTTCATCACAAAACACCTCTCATCATTGAAATTCCTGACAGACATGGTACCGGCCGCAGGCCTGATTTCATTACTTCCTATGTAAATGAGGCCATCGGATTAAAATTATAGGCAGGTGATATTATGACAATCGAAGAGAAGCTTACACACTTCTATGACACCTCCGTGGAAGAAGCCCGCCGTCAGGCGGAAAAAGATGTCCAGGAGCACAAGGAATCCCTGGATGCCGCACTGGAGGAACATAAAAAAATGTCTCTGGAAAACGCTGCCAGCTCCCGTAAAGCCGAAATCGCAAACGCAAAACGTGAGATCAACAAGGCACTTTCCGCAGAGCAGCTTCACATCCGGCGTGACTGGACTGCCAGACAGAGCCGCTTAAAAGAAAAACTTTTTGCTGAAGTCCGGGAACAGATCCTGAAATTCATGGAATCTTCCCGTTATGAAGAATATCTTTGTACAAAAATTGAAGAAGCTGTCTGCTTCGCGGAACACGATGAGATCCAGATCTATCTTTCAAAAGAAGATGAACCTCGTCTGAAATCTCTCACTGTAAAAACCGGCTTTCCGCTGAAGCTTTCCGACGAGTCCTTTATCGGCGGAATCAAGGCGATCATCCCTGAAAAAAACATCCTCATAGACAATTCCTTTGAGGAAGGTTACCAGGCAGCTTACAGAGAATTCAAATTTGACGGAGGTCCAGCACATGAGTAAAACAGGTATTATCTACGGTGTTAACGGTCCTGTTATCTACTTAAAGGGCGACACCGGATTCAAGATCTCCGAGATGGTCTATGTAGGCCCTGAAAAACTGGTAGGCGAAGTCATCGGTCTTAAGAAACATATGACCACCGTACAGGTTTTTGAGGAAACTACCGGACTGAAACCCGGAGAAACCGTAATCGGAACAGGAGACGCTATTTCCGTTCTCCTTGGACCGGGAATTATCCACAATATTTTTGACGGTATCCAGAGACCTCTGGCAGAAATTGCCCAGGCCTCTGGAAAATATATTTCCCGTGGTGTCAGCGTTGACTCTCTTGATACAGAGAAAAAATGGGAAACACACATTACTGTAAAAGAAGGCGATGTCATCGGCGCAGGTACGGTTATCGCCGAGACACAGGAAACCGCTTCTATCCTTCACAAATCCATGGTTCCGCCCACGATCACACACGGAACTGTTATCCATACCGCTCCTGACGGAGCTTATACTGTTCTGGAACCCATCGTTACCGTTCGTCTTGATGACGGAACCGAAAAAGAGCTGGCACTTGCCCAGAAATGGCCGATTCGTGTGCCGAGACCGACCTACAAACGTTTCCCGGCAAGCGTTCCGCTTCTTACCGGCCAGCGTATCCTGGATACTCTTTTCCCCATTGCCAAGGGCGGCACTGCTGCTGTTCCGGGCGGATTCGGAACCGGAAAAACCATGACCCAGCACCAGATCGCCAAGTGGTCTGACGCCGATATCATCATCTACATCGGCTGTGGTGAGCGTGGAAACGAGATGACACAGGTTCTTGAGGATTTCAGCAAACTGATCGACCCGAAATCCGGAAACCTGATGATGGACAGAACCACCCTGATCGCCAACACTTCCAACATGCCGGTTGCAGCCCGTGAGGCTTCTATCTATACCGGTGTTACCCTTGCGGAATATTACCGCGATATGGGTTATGACGTAGCGATCATGGCAGACTCCACATCCCGATGGGCCGAGGCTCTCCGTGAGCTTTCCGGACGTCTGGAGGAGATGCCTGCAGAGGAAGGTTTCCCTGCATATCTGGCAAGCAAACTTTCCGCATTCTATGAGCGTGCGGGAATGATGCAGAACCTGAACGGAACAGAAGGTTCCGTCTCCATTATCGGTGCGGTTTCCCCACAGGGCGGCGACTTCTCAGAGCCTGTTACACAGAATACGAAACGATTTGTCCGCTGCTTCTGGGGACTGGACAAGGCCCTTGCTTATGCCCGCCATTTCCCTGCTATCCAGTGGCTGACCAGTTACAGCGAATATCTGGAGGACCTGACTCCCTGGTACAGAGAGCATGTTTCCCCGAAATTCGTCTACGACAGGAACCAGATCATGGCAATCCTCAACCAGGAAAGTTCTCTTATGGAAATCGTCAAACTGATCGGAAGCGACGTTCTTCCGGATGACCAGAAACTGACGCTGGAGATCGCCAGAGTCATCCGTCTGGGCTTCCTGCAGCAGAACGCTTTCCACCAGGAAGACACCAGTGTTCCTATGGAAAAACAGTTCCTGATGATGGAAACCATCCTCTATCTCTACGAAAAATGCCGTGCCCTTGTAAACCGTGGCATGCCGGTTTCCGTGCTGAAAGAGGATAAGATCTTTGAACGTATCATCGCCATCAAATACGAAGTTCCAAACAAAGAGCTGGAGCGTTTTGATGAATATCATAAAGATATCGACCGCTTCTACGACAACGTACTGGAAAGAAACGGTTAAAGGAGGGATCAGTTTATGGCAATCGAATATCTTGGCCTGAGTGAAATAAACGGCCCTCTTGTTGTCCTTGAGGGTGTTAAGAATGCATCTTACGAGGAGATTGTGGAATTCCACATGGAAGACGGCACCCAGAAAATCGGCCGTATTGTGGAAATCTATGAGGACAAAGCCGTTATCCAGGTTTTTGAGGGAACTGATAATATGTCCCTCGGCAATACACACACACGTCTTACCGGACATCCTATGGAGATCGGGCTTTCCCCGGAGATCCTGGGGCGTACCTTTAACGGTATCGGCCAGCCTATTGACGGTCTTGGCGAGATCACACCGGAAGTCAGCCTGAACATCAACGGACTTCCTCTGAACCCGGTAACCCGTGAATATCCACGAAACTATATCAATACCGGTATCTCCGCCATTGACGGACTGACCACCCTGATCCGCGGCCAGAAGCTGCCGATCTTTTCCGGAAACGGTCTTCCACATGACAAGCTGGCTGCACAGATCGTTCAGCAGGCTTCCCTTGGCGCAGACTCCGATGAGAAATTCGCCATTGTTTTTGCGGCAATGGGTGTTAAATACGACGTAGCTGAATTCTTCCGCAGAACCTTCGAGGAAAGCGGTGCATCCGACCACGTTGTAATGTTTTTGAACCTTGCCAACGATCCGGTTGTAGAGCGTCTTCTGACACCGAAGATCGCCCTCACAGCCGCTGAGTATCTTGCTTTTGAAAAAGGCATGCACATCCTGGTTATCCTGACTGACATCACCTCCTTCTGCGAGGCTATGCGAGAGGTTTCCTCCTCAAAAGGTGAGATTCCTTCCCGAAAAGGTTATCCGGGATATCTGTACAGCGAGCTTGCAACCCTTTACGAACGTGCGGGAATCGTCCGTGGCGGCACCGGTTCTGTAACCCAGATCCCGATCCTGACCATGCCAAACGACGACATCACCCACCCGATTCCTGACCTTACCGGATATATCACCGAGGGCCAGATCGTACTGGACCGTCAGCTTCATGGACAGGCGATCTACCCACCGATCAACGTTCTGCCGTCCCTGTCCCGTCTGATGAAGGACGGTATCGGTGAAGGCTTCACACGTGCCGACCATCAGGATGTTGCCAACCAGCTCTTCTCCTGCTACGCAAAAGTAGGCGACGCAAGAGCCCTGGCATCCGTTATCGGCGAGGACGAGCTTTCTCCGCTGGATAAACAGTATCTTGTATTCGGAAAAGCTTTCGAGGCAGAGTTTGTAGGACAGTCTGAAACCGAAAACCGAAGTATCATCGAAACTCTGGATAAAGGCTGGGAACTTCTGGGACTTCTTCCAAGAGAAGAGCTTGACCGTATCGATACCAAAGTTCTGGATCAGTATTACAGGGAAACCGTCCGTTAGTGAGGTGATTTTATGGATCCGAATACCTTTCCCACCAAAGGAAATCTCATACTTGCAAAAAATTCTCTGGCTCTTTCCAGACAGGGCTATGAGCTTATGGACAAAAAGCGTAATATCCTGATCCGTGAAATGATGGAGCTGATCGACCAGGCAAAGGATATCCAGGCCCAGATTGATGAGACTTTCCGCACCGCCTACGCTGCTTTGCAGAAAGCAAACATGGAGATCGGAATCGCTTTTGTAGATCAGATCTCCCATACCGTTCCTGTGGAAAATTCCATCCGGATCAAAACCAGGAGTGTCATGGGAACCGAGATCCCGCTTGTGGAATACGATAAAAAAGCCGGCAATACACCGACCTACGCCTACTACAGCACCAAGCTGTCTCTGGACGAGGCCAAGGCAGCCTTCGAGCGTGTAAAAGAGCTGTCCATTCAGCTCTCCATGATCGAAAACGCAGCCATCCGTCTTGCCACCAACATCAAAAAAACACAGAAGCGTGCCAACGCCCTGAAAAACATCACCATCCCCAGATATGAAACTCTCACCAGGGATATTACCAATGCCCTGGAAGAAAAAGAGCGTGAAGAGTTTACCCGTCTGAAGGTGATCAAACGTATGAAACAGGGAGGATAAGCAGATTTATCCACACTTATCCACACCTGAAAATGACTTTTCAACACGTTACAGTGCCCGTTTTATCCGGGCACTGTTCTTTTTTTGCTCACATTTCCATACATCTGATAGTGTTCCTTTTGAATAGATTAGTTTTACAAGAATTTATTTATTGTTTTCTGATTATTCATTTTTATTCTTTTGAATTATGTCTTTTTTGCAAAATATTCTATGATATTTAGAATTTAAAAATGTCAATAGTTTTAAAAATATTTTTAACGTTTTTTACAGATTTATCATTTTACACAAAACATACGTTTCATTTTATTTATGTAAATCAGGTCATCCACATTGTTATCCTTGTGGATAATGTGGATAATTTTGTGTATAACTTGATTATTAGCGGATTTGCGGATTTTTGTCATGTGGAAAACTTTTTGGAAAGTTTTTCACTTATCCACCATGATTCGACAGGTTTTGTGCATATTGCCAGAATGGTATTTTTCAGCCCGATTATGCCCGCAATTGCCCGCAGTCAGGCAGATATTCTTAAACCGTATGTCTATTGACATCCAGCTCATTTTTTGTTAAGGTGAAGGCACTAAAACAACGTGTGGATTTTTCAGTTCCGACTTTTTTCGCCACACAACCTGCCCCATTCAGAAGGGACAGGTTGTGTGGCTTTTATTGTGTAAAAAAGCACGCTCTGTTTCCCACACTTGATATCCATACGATTCCGATATAAAGGAGGATTTTTCATGAACGACACATTTATGAAGGAAAAACCTGTAGGTCCGCTGTTGGCATCCATGGCTCTGCCTATGGTCTTTTCCATGCTTGTAAACTCGCTGTACAACATTGTGGACAGTTTCTTTGTAGCGCAGATCAGTGAACAGGCCATGGCTGCCCTTTCCCTGGTCTATCCGGTTCAGAACATGATCAACGCCGTTGCCATCGGCTTTGGAATCGGAATCAACGCTAGAGTCTCCTACCACCTTGGTGCAGGAGACAAAAAAATGGCAGACACAGCCGCAACCCACGGTTTTCTCCTGTCTGTAATCCACGGTATCCTGATGACCGTAATCAGCATTGCCGTTATGCCCGCATTCCTTCGGATGTACACGCAGGATGAAACCGTAATCCGGATGGGACTGGAATATTCCACCATCGTTTTCCTGTTTTCCACAGTAATTACCATCAGCCTTTTCTTTGAAAAACTTTTCCAGGCTGTAGGAAGAATGAAAGTATCTATGATCGCACTGCTGGTGGGATGTATCAGTAACATTATCCTGGACCCGTTCCTGATCTGGGGAATCGGATTTTTCCCGAAAATGGGAATCCGTGGTGCGGCTCTGGCCACCGGCATCGGTCAGGTGCTCACCATTGTGGTGTATATGACCTTTTATATCCTGAAGCCTATTCCGGTACGCGTAACGCCAAAAGCTCTGAAAGCAAGCAAAGAAACGGATCTCAGCCTGTATGCCATCGGTATTCCTGCGATTCTGAACCTGGCACTGCCATCGTTCCTGATCTCCTTTCTGAATTCTGTACTGGCCGCCTATTCAGACAGTTATGTGGTAATCCTTGGCATTTATTATAAACTGCAGACTTTCCTGTACCTTCCGGCCAATGGTATCATTCAGGGAATGCGTCCGCTGATCGGCTATAACTTCGGTGCCCGGGAAATGAAACGGGTGAAAAAAATCTTCCGGCTGACACTGGAATCCAGCTGCGTGATCATGCTTCTTGGAACAATCATCTGCCTCCTGGCCTCCACACAGCTTATGAACCTTTTCACCACCACCCCGGAAACCATCGCCGCAGGTTCCAAAGCTCTCAGGATCATCAGCGCAGGTTTCCTTGTTTCCGCAATCTCTGTTACTACCTCCGGCGCCATGGAAGGTCTTGGAAAAGGCACACAATCCCTCGTGATCTCCCTTTTCCGCTACGTTATCGTTATCATGCCCGTAGCCTGGCTTTTATCCCGCTTTCTGGGCCCCACAGGCGTATGGAACGCCTTCTGGCTCACAGAGGTATTTACTGCCGCAGTATCTGTCACAGTTTACCGAAAAACCCTGAAAAAAGCATAACAAAAAAAGGCTTCGGTTCCACCCGTCTCAACACAGGCAAAACCGAAGTCTTTTCTTATCTGTCACTTATTCTCTATTCCACAAACGTACCAACTGCAGCCGGAGCCCGGTAATTATAGTCGGAAACCTTGATACCCGTAGCTGCTGTACTGGCGTGAACGATCTTGCCATCACCAATATAAAGAGCCACATGGTCAATCCCACCATCACCATAAAAAACCAGATCGCCAACTTCAATATCCGCAACATCCTTCTTCTCGGAAGCCGCACACTGAGCCGCCGCAACACGAGGCAATTCATACCCAAACTGTGCAAACACAGACATTACAAACCCTGAACAATCCGCCCCATTAGTCAGACTCGTCCCCCCATAAACATAAGGATTTCCCACAAACTGCAATGCAAAATCCACAATCTCCTGCCGCTTCGCCAACCGCTCTTCCTCAGCCTTACGCGCAGCCTCCTCAGCAGCCTTACACTCCTCTTCCGCTTTACGGGCAGCCTCAGCAGCCGCCTCCGCCTCAAGCCTCTCCTGTGCAATCACCTCAGCTTCAGCCTTCGCCTCCTGATAATCCTGCACCTCAGAAACCGTCTTATCAGCCAGAGCACTAGCCAAAGCAGAAATAGAATCCGCTCCGTCCGAGAAATCATCCTCCATGGAAAGCTCCTCCACCACTCCATCCGTCACAGAACTGACATCCGAAGCACCCAGAACAGAACATGGAACCGCCCCCACAAGAACAGCACTCAGAACAACAGCACTCAGAACAACAGCAGCAAATTTCTTATAAAACATAAAAATAAAAACTCCTCTCAGAAAACCACGCAGCAACACATACACTCATTCAGTCAGACATACACAATCCATTTCGCCACGCTCATCACTCGTTCATTTGTTACAATTCTGTTAAATTTGTTACACAAGTGTGTATCCTACCATAAAAACTTACACCTGTCAAACCCTTTCACAAAACCTTCACACACTAAATCCGCCATCCAACGCAACGCCAACACCCCATCCCTACCGTCAGACACCAGGAAACTCAGCCTTTCCTCCCAGCCATCCAGCGAAGCGCTGATGGCTCATCCAACTCCCAGGAATCCACTCCCCCCTAGCACTCATCACCCTCTCACTTCCACCAAAAGCCCCACACAGCCACCACTACCTCCCGCCCGGAATCGAACAGCCAGGGAGACGGGGGCTGGTTTGCTACGACTCTGCAGGAGGGGAGCTGATTCTTGGCTGCCCCCGACGAAGCCCGGAGCAAACCAGCACCCGTCTCCCTGGCGTCCGTCGTCCGTCAATCCGCACTTCGATCTGCAACCCACCCCGTACAAAAAAGAGCATCCCCTGCAGCCCATACCCAGGCCACAAGGAACACTCTCCCAACTTCCGTCAATCAAATATAAAAATATAATCAGATATAGCTCATAAACCCTTTACCAACAACCTCACTACTCTTAGTAACCATCAAAAACGCATGAGGATCCACCTCATCAATAAACCTCTGCAGCAACACCGCCTGTCCCACATCAACAACCGTCAGAATAATCTTCTTATCCTTATGCGTATAAACGCCCTCCCCATGATAAACCGTAGCACTCCGGTTCAGCTCATTCATAATAAACTCACAAATCTCATCCGGCTTACTGGAAATAATCGTAAAATACTTATTCAGCTTCATCCTTTCAATCGACTTATCAATCAACAACGTCTTAGCCATAAGCCCCAGCACAGAACAAAGCCCCGTAGTAAGATCAAACACCATAAACGAAACAACAACAATCGCACAATCCACCAAAAACAGTGCACCCGAAATATTCATAGTCGAATACTTCTTAATAATCATCGCCACAATATCCGTACCGCCACCCGAAGCATTCTCAAAAAACAACAACGCCGCAGCCAGTGCCGGCAGAATAATCGCAAAACAAAGCTCCAGCATAATATTCCCGGTCAGAGCCTTCTCCATTGGAAAAACCTTCTCAAACACATTCAGAAGCAAAGAAGAAACAACCGTAACATAAGCCGTCTTCACTCCAAAATCCCGTCCAAGAATAATAAACCCAATCACCAGCAAAATAAGATTAATCACCAAGTTGATCTGAGCAGACGTCATCGGAATAAAATGCGAAAATACAACCGCCATACCCGAAACACCACCAAAGGAAAAATTATTCGGAAACTTAAACACATAAATTCCCACATCCATCAGAACAACAGCAAATGTGATAATGATATACTCCATCACACGCTTCGGTATCAAATTTTTCATTAAAAAATATCCTCCTGATCTCCTCAAATAATTTTCACCGGTAACTACCGGTCAAAACCAGCAATCCCCGCATCCTCTTCGTTTATCATACCTTATATCACCAAAAATGCAAATAAAAAAGACAGAGAAAAATACATTTCCCTGTCCCTTATATCAACGATCACGATCAACCACAGCTTACAGCCCGAAAAACCTCTCCAGAAATTCCGCCACACCATCATGATCGTTATCTCCGGTCACCTCATTAGCTGCATCCTTTACATACTGTTTGGAATTGCCCATGGCAACACCGATGCCTGCGCCCTCCAGCATTTCCAGATCGTTCTCGTTGTCTCCGAAAGCGATCACATGCATCCGGTCAATGCCAAGTTTTGTGCGGAGCATGGCAAGGCCTACACCTTTGTCCACGCCTGCGGCATTGAACTCTGCGTTGCCGCTGATAGATGTGGTCACTGCCACATCATCCAGATCTTTCCATTTCTCGCGAAGTGCCCTGCTGGCTTCCCGGTCATCGAAATAAATATTGATCTTCTCTGCCTGGTTCAGAAGTTCTTCCTGATGATAAAAATCCTTTACATATTCATGCCTGCTGAGGAAATAATCTACAAAAGTTTTTTCCATCAGATCTTTGTCCGCTACAGATGCAACGTAATCCCTGGCATCTGCATCGGAATAGGCGATTCCGTTTGCGTATGCCTCTGCGATCCAGCCCTTTACGCCACTGTTCTCCACGTCTTTCAGGATTTTGCTTACCATTCCTTTTGGCATGGTTTTCCGCCAGATCATCTCATTTTTATCGTAGTCCCAGACAACGCAGCCATTTTCCACAATTCCCCATTTCACTCCCTCAAGCACGGAAAATTCCTGGGGGATCAGTTCTCTGGTTCTTCCTGTTGCCGGTACTACATAATGTCCGTCATCGATCAGCTTCTGCAAAACATTTCTTGTTCTCTCGGAAATCTTATTGACACTGTTCAGAAGCGTTCCGTCCATATCCACTGCAATGATGTATTTCTCCATAAATCCTCCCGTACAGGAATTACCGGATCCTCATCATAAACGCCTCGTATGGTCTTAAATCCTCTTTGATTCCTGTTCTGTCTTTATAGTTTGCGATTTTGATGTCCGCTTTATTGGACACATATCCCGCAAGACTTTCTGTACTTACTGTATCCTCAGAAAGGTTTGCCACCACGATCCACTGCTCTTTGTCGGAAGTTCGCAGGTATGCAAAGACCTTCTCGTCTTCCGGAAGAAGAAGCTGATAGTCGCCTTCTGTGAGAAGTTCTTCCTCATGACGCAGGCGGATCAGATCTTTATAATAATAAAACACGGAATCATTTTTTTCCAGAGCTTTTTTTACATTGATCTCCTGATAGCGGTCAGAAAGGCGGAACCATGGCTTACCGTTTGTAAAGCCTGCGTTCTCACTGTCATCCCACTGCATCGGAACTCTGGCATTGTCACGGCTCTTGTTCCATACAGCCTTGCGGAAATCATCTTCAGAGATGGTTTTGTTCTTAATAACAAGATCCTGGTACGCATTACGTACCTCGATATCCTCGTACTCATCCAGCGGGAACTGTACATTTGTCATACCGATTTCCTCGCCCTGATATACATAAGGAGTTCCCTGCATGCCATGGAGAACAGTAGCATAAGCTTTTGCACATTCCTCACGGTAAGTGGTGTCATTTCCCCATCTGGAGATCACACGTGGCTGGTCATGGTTTTCGAAGTACAGAGCATTCCAGCCTTTACCATAAAGCTTGTTCTGCCAATCGGTCATCACACGTTTCAACTCGCGGAGATCAAAAGGTTTCAGCGCCCACTTGCGGTTTACAGAACCTGGGATACGGTCGATGTTCATATGCTCAAATGTGAAGATCATGTTCAGCTCTTCACGCACCGGATCTGTAAAAAGTCTTGCAACCTCCGGTGTGGAACCTGGTGCCTCACCCACTGTCATGCAGTCATATTTGGAAAGTACTTCCTGGTTCATCTCATGGATAAACTCGTGAAGTCTCGGTCCGTTGCTGTGATATTTTCCTGTGTAATACTTACGGTCATCAGTCTTCGGGTAATCCGGGAAGGACTGGTCTTTGGAGATGGATGCGATCACGTCCATACGCCATCCGTCAGCTCCTTTATCCATCCAGAATTTCATCAGATCATAGATTTCCTTACGGACAGTTTTATTTTCCCAGTTGAGGTCCGGCTGTTTTTTGCTGTAGAAATGAAGGTAATACTGGCCACGCTCTTCGTCGTATTCCCAGGCACTTCCGCAGAAGCTGGAACCCCAGTTGTTTGGCTCACTGCCATCTGCTTTCGGGTCTTTCCAGATGTAATAATCACTGTATTTGTTATCTTTTGATCTTCGGCTTTCCACGAACCATGCATGCTCATCGGAAGTGTGGTTAACAACAAGATCCAGAACGATCTTGATGCCATGTTCGTGAGCTTTTTTGATCAGCTCATCCATGTCCTCGTTGCTTCCGAAACCTGCATAGATCTTTCGGTAATCACTGATATCGTAACCGTTATCGTCCTGTGGGGAGTCAAAAACAGGGCTGAGCCAGATTACATCAATTCCAAGGTTCTGAAGGTAGGGGAGTTTTTCAATAATACCCTGGAGATCGCCGAAGCCGTCTCCGTTGGAGTCCTTAAAGCTTCTTGGATAAATCTGATATACAACGGAATTTTTCCACCAATTTTTCATTTTTCTGTGTCTCCTTCGTTATTTTTGGCTTTTTTATAGGCGGACCGATCGGGCCCGCCTTTTTGCAGTTCTGATTTTATCCTTATCTTTAAGGCTTATGCAATTCCGAGAAGAGAGAGAAGGATACTCAGGATGATAACACCAATGATCAGAACCGTGATGCTGATATTTTTCTTTTTCAGCAGATAGTAACACAGAAGAGTCAGTCCAAGAGGAACGATCCCGATAAAGATCTGATCCAGCATGTTCTGAAGATTCAGAACCGATTCACCCTTCATGGTGAGTTCATAAGTGGAGTTAAAGGTTACCATGCTGGCAGTCATACCGCCGACCATGATCAGACCAACAATGCTGGCAGCCTTTGTCAGGATGTTCATAAGACCGCTTGCATAAACCTTCTGGATGTATTCGGAACCAAGTTTGTATCCCAAAAATGTTCCGTAATATTTCACAAGAATAGACGGAATGTTGAAAAGAAGCAGGAACACGATTGGTGCCAGGATGTTTCCGGATGCACCAAGTCCCACTGCGATTCCGGCTGCAATTACACGGAGAACGCCCCAGAAAATGGAATCACCGATACCTGCCAGAGGTCCCATCAGTGAGGATTTCACTGCGTTGATGGAGCTTGCGTCAAAATCCTTCTGCTCGCTGTTTTTCTTCTCCATGGATGCTACAAGACCCATGATAAAAGTAGAACAGGTGATGGTTGTATTAAAATAGGACATGCTTCTTGTGAGGGCAGCTTTTTTGCCTTCCTCATCGTTTTTGTAAAATTTGTTGATAAACGGCATCAGGGAATAGCAGAAACCGGAAGCTCCCTGTTTTGCCGGGCTTACTGCCGCATACAGAGTAAAGGAACGCCAGAACGCTTTTCTCAGCATTTTTCTTTCATCTGCAGGAATGGATTTCGTTAAATTACTCATGAGAAAAATTCCTCCTCTTCTTCGTCAAGATATTCGTCAGAACCACCGGCCGGTGAAGCTGCCACTCTCTGTGCCGCAAGCTGGTTCAGCTTGTAATCGTTCATACCAATGGAAATTGCAATGATCACACCGATCACGGCAAGGGCGATCAGCGGAAGGTTTAAGTATGCTGCAAGGACAAATCCCAGGAAGTAGAACATGCAGATCTTGTTGTCCCAAAGCATTTTCATCAGCATCGCCATACCTACTGCCGGAAGAAGTCCGCCGCAGACTGTCAGACCATTCATAACAACATCCGGGATGGCATCCAGAAGTGCGCTGACTGCGTCAGATCCGAACAGGATTCCGAAGAATGCGAACAGGGAATACAGGAACCAGTTTACAGCCCAGAGTCCGTAATGAAGGGCGATGATCTGTTTCTCCTTGCCCTCTGCTGCCAGACGGTCGAAGGTTTTTGCAAACATACCTACAATAAAGATGTAGAGAACGGTCTTGATCTGAAGACCAAGGATACCAATTGGAAGTGCCAGTGTAAGAGCTACCTCAGAACCTTTGCCAAGCATGATGGCAAAAGCAGTTCCTACGGCTGTGGCGATTCCGGGTTCTGCCGCGGAAGCACCGCCGATATTTACAACTCCCATGAATACGGCTTCCAGTGAAGCTCCGATGATCACTCCTGTGTGAAGATCTCCAAGGAACAGACCTACCAGCGGTCCGATGACGATCGGACGGTTCAGCATGGTAAATCCGATCAGCTCTGCACCGCCGACACAGATGAATACGGCAAGTGCTACAAGAAATGCGTTTAACATTTTTTCTTTCCTCCCTTTTTTGTTACGTTTTACTTATTCCGTGGATATTCACATTCCACGATCTGCATTCCGATAACCATTACGTTTATTCTTTTTTATATGCATCAGTTTAATTTATCAAGCACATCCTTCACAAGCTTCTGCTCATCATTCGGTACCTGCTGCATACAGGTCTTCGGGTCAAGGGCAACCAGACTCTTAAGCGCCTGCTGCTCTGCTTTTGTCAGCATGATGGTCGGTGTCAGGACAAGTTTCTCGGAAACATCGATTCCATCGAAACGTCCGGTATTTCCTACATTGAGGAATCCGATCTCGCCAACGCTCTGTCTTACTTTCAGTGCATCTTTTACGGTTCTTGTGAGAACCAGGATACGCATCTTGGATGCTTTCGGGTTATTTAAGATACGGATGGCTTCGTCCACCGGTTTGATCAGGGATTTGATTCCGCCAGGTACTGCCATTTTCAGCGCCATTTTCTGGGTATTGTCGTTGGCTGCCTCATCATTGGCTACCACGATTCCCTGTACTGCCAGCTGCTTGGTCCAGGTCATGGCAACCTGTCCGTGGATCAGACGGTCATCTACACGAAGTGCGGTGATCTTTGCTGTGGAATTGTCGTAGGACTGTGGGACTGGTTCTTTTTTCGGTGCGGATTTCTCTGCAGCTGGTGCAACATTTTCTTTTGCCGAAGATTTTTTCTCCCCACCCAGATCCACCACCTGAAGTTCTTCCCTTGCGTCATCGATGAACTCCTGGATCTCTTCCTCTGTTACATCGTCATCTGCCATCATTACCTGCATCAAAACTGGAAGGTTGGTTCCTGTGATCAGCGTAACATTTTCTTTCTGGCTGTATCCCAGAAGTTTCTGGTTTACACTTCCTCCCATCAGGTCTGTGAAAACGAAAATCCTGTCGTTTTCATGCTGTGCGAAATATTCTTCAAACTTTTTCTCCACATTGTCTTCCGGTGTTACATAAGCGTCGATGGTTGTGATCTCGGCCATTTTTCCAACGATCAGCTCTGCTGTGTAACGGATACCGGAGGCCATTTTTCCATGTGTGGCGATCAGAATCTGTTTCATCTGGTATTCACTCCTTCTGTACTCTTTCCCTTTGGTTATGTACATAACCTTTATGTTCACACTATAACATCAAAGATAGGTTGTGTAAATAGGTTATGTACATAACCTATTATTGTGACAAGTTCGAAATTATGGTTTTGTGCAGGTTTCACATAGATAATTTTACCAAAAAAGCCGAAAATACTCTGGCTGTCAGATACTGACAGTTCCCGTATATTTCGGCTTTTGACATCTTTATATTTCAGATTCTCTGTACTTTTACTGTGTAATTCCTTACTTTTCCTCTTCCTGCGGCTGTACCGACTTCCGCGGTATCAGTGTAACCGGAAGCTCGATCTCATTCTCCCGCTCTTTCTCCACACCGTTGATCCGCTCCATCAGGATCTCCACGGCAAGGGAAGCTTTCTGCTCCACATTCTGGCTGATCGTGGTCAGCCTTGGCACGGAAAATTCCGCATAGCTGATATTATCGTATCCCGCAATTCCAATCTCCTCCGGGATCTTTACTCCACGGCTGCTGAAAAAGCTGATCGCTTCCAGCGCATAAAGATCTGACAGGAAAAACAAGGCAGTCTTCGGTTTTTTCCGCTGGATCAGCCACGCATAGCTTTCTTTTCGTTTGGCGTAGTTCATTCCAAGAGCGGTAAACTGCACCTTCTGCTTTTTTCCTGCAAATTCTTTCGCTGCGCGCTGGGCACCCATGTAACGGAAATGATCCACGCCATTGTCACGGCCTGCACAGACCTGGATATGCTCATAGCCGCATTCCAGGAGATATTTTGTCATAAGGTAGCCACCGCTCTCATCGTCCAGTCCAATATTCAGGACATGGTTTTCCTGGCCTGCGTCAAGCTCGCCGTAGGCATCAATGGAAACGATAGGCTTGTTGATCAGCTGATAGATTTTTTCGCAGTTACTTTTGCTGAAAGAGATGGCAATGACGCCGTCCACATCCCAGCCCATGACCATCTGAAAGATCTTGTCCGTATCTTTTGCAGAATAGAGCATCAGATAGTAGCCAAGTTCCTGCACGTATTTCTCAATAAAACCGATGATCTTTCCGTAAAAAGGATCTCCGATAACGGAATCCTTGAAGTCTTTATGATAATTGATCACAACTGCGATCAGCTGAGATTTCTCCTTATTGAGAACTCTCAGTCCCATTTTCTGGACATATCCCATTTCCCGGATAAGATTCTCGATCTTCTCAATGTTTGCAGGAGATACTTTTTTTGTTTTTCCATGTATGACGTTGGAAACAGTTGTTGTGCTTACACCTGCTCTCTGCGCGATTTCCTTAATGGTTGCCATTGTCTGTCCTCCAGAGATATTTCTGTGCGGAAGCCACTGCATTGGCTCCGTCTGAAACAGCAGTTACTACCTGGCGAAGTGCCTTGGTACGAATATCCCCCGCTGCAAAAACCCCAGGTGCGCTGGTAACACCATCTTCTCCTGCACAGATATATCCGTTTTCATCCAGCTTAAGCTGGTCTTTTACAAGTGCCGTGCTGGGAACAATGCCTACTGCGATAAAAACGCCGTCTGCTTTCAGTTCCCGTTCTTCCTCTGTTTTCACATTGCGGATCTTAAGACCTGTCACTTCTTCCTGGCCCAAAATCTCAAGTGGAACACTGTCCCACACCATTTCTATATTTTCGCAGGCAAAAACCTTCTCCTGAATGGCCTTATCCGCCCGAAGCGCATCACGGCGGTGGACAAGATATACTTTTTCGCAGAGGCCGGAAAGAAAAACCGCGTCCTCTGCTGCCACGTTTCCGCCGCCCACTACCACTGCAGTCCTGTCCTTATAAAAAGCTCCGTCACAGGTAGCACAATAGGAAACTCCAAGGCCGCCAAGGTCATCTTCTCCCGGAATATCCAGTTTCCTGTGCTCAGCTCCAAATGCAAGGATCAGCGTTTTTGCCTGGTATTCGTGTTTTTTTGTGCGGATCGTCTTGATCTCCCCGGAAATATTTTCCAGGGAAAGGATCTTCTCGCGCTGCGGTTCCAGCCCCAGTTTCCGGGCATGCTCCCCGAACGCTTCCCCCAGATCCATACCTGAGATTCCCGGCATTCCCGGATAATTATCCACCTCATAGGTAGCTGTGATCTGGCCGCCCGGTGCGAAATTTTTGTCGATCCATATAGTATTTAATCTGGCCCTGGACGCATAGATCGCTGCCGTGATCCCTGCCGGACCTCCGCCTAAAATTGCAAGATCATAGATATCGCTCATGTTATTTCTCCATAATTTATCGGCTTTTTTTCTGTATTTCCGTTCACATAATATCATAGATTCCGTAATTTTCCAATATGATAGAACAAAGCATCCTTCTGAAAGGATCTCCTATGCCTTTTAAGATCCGGGGAAAAAAATCTCCTCTTTTTATCACTTTGCTGCTTGTCCTGACACTGTTTGCAGGCCTCACTGCCGGCTATTTTTCCGCCCATGGGATCACGGAAAATGGAAAATTTGAAGCCTTTTCCAGAAAAGTTTTTCAAAATGAAGTCTCCGGCAGCACACTTACTCTTCACTATACCCTGACACATCCGGAAAAACAGGGCATCCCACGAAAAAAAGCCTCTCTTGGCACCGTCCCGACCGACATGAAAAATACATATCAGATCTGCAGCCAGTACGAAGAAAAGCTGAAATCCTTTCGCTACAGCCGCCTTTCCACGGAAAACCAGCTGACTCTGGATTCCATGCTCCTCTATTATCATACGGAAAAATCTCTGGGCGACAATTATCTTCTCCAGGAACCACTTGGCCCAAGTCTCGGCATTCAGGCCCAGCTTCCCGTACTTCTGGCGGAATACGCTTTTTATGAAGATCAAGATATCACCGATTATCTCAACCTTCTCACCACCATCCGGCCTTACTTTCAAAGTATCCTGAAATTTGAGAAAAAGAAATCCGAAGCTGGTTTCTTTATGAGCGACACTACTCTGGACCGGGTTCTGGCACAATGCAGCGCTTTTATCCAGAATCCGGACAACAATTATATGCTGGATATTTTTCAGAAAAAGCTCTCGGATTATGGAAAACTTTCCGTTTCAGAACAGAACGCTCTGATCCTGACCCACAAAAGTCTCATGAAAACAGAAGTCATTCCCGCCTATCAGGAACTTATGACCGGACTGGAAGCTTTGCGTGGCACAGGGAAAAACAATCGTGGCCTGACTTATTTTAAGGGAGGAAAAGCCTACTATCTCTATCTTCTCCAGAGCCAGACCGGGTCTTACGTTCCTGTAAAACAAATGGAAAAAAGACTCTCCAGACAGCTTTCCAGTGAAATTGGAATCGCTGGAACCATGCTCCGCAAAAACCCGAAACTTCTGACTACCCTTAACCGGGGAATCAATTTCAGAGAAATGAAACCTGCCCAGATGCTAAACGTCCTTCAGCAGAAAATTCAGGCGGACTTTCCATCCCTTACAGATGTCACTTTTGAGCTCCGCACAGTCCATGATTCCATGAAAGATTATTTAAGTCCTGCCTTTTATCTCACTCCGCCCATGGATACCGGAACACCTAATGTGATCTACATAAATCCGGCTGCCAATTATCAGGGACTGGAGCTTTTTACCACACTGGCACACGAAGGATTCCCGGGACACCTTTACCAGACCGTCACCTTCCAACGCCAGAATCCCTCCGGCATCCGGAATCTCCTCTGCACCTCCGGTTTTGCGGAAGGATGGGCCACCTATGTTGAGCCCTTTGCCTACCAGTACGCGGCCGATTATATTCAGGATCCTTTTGCCACAGAACTTGCCAGGATCTCCTGGCTGAACCGCAGCATCAACTTATGTATGTACTCCCTTCTGGATATCGAGATCCACTACAACGGCTGGACCCAGGCCGAAGCAGCCAGCTTCCTGAAAGCCTTTGGAATCGAAGACAGCACCGTTGTCTCCGAGATCTACCAGTATATCCTGGAAACCCCCGGGAATTATCTGAAATACTACTGGGGCTACTTAAGCATACTGGACCTACGCACCTCCGAACAGAACCGCCTGGGCCAGGATTTTGACCTCAAAAAATTCCACAGCCAGGTGCTGAAAATCGGTGGTGTACAGTACCCAGTGCTGGAGAAGTATATTGACGCGGAATTTTAACCAAATCAAGTAAGTCCCCTGCTTCAATTGCGAATATCCGCTTGACCTCTTTACTCCAGCCCCGCAAAAAATAGCTCATAAAAATCATCCTCACCCTCAAGCATCGGAGAATTCTCCCCGCCACCATTGGTGCTCCGCTTCATAGCCGCATAAAACTCTTCCCCCGCCGCAATCAGATCCATCTCATAAACTGGAACCCCAAGCTCCCGGCACTTTTTACAGAAGGCAGCCAGCGGCTCCTTCTCCTTACGGGTAGCCAGCAAAACCTCCCGAAGCGCCGGGTCCCTGCGGGCCTTTTCCTTCAGATTATCAAGCATCTCCACAACTTCCATCCAACTTACTCTCCCTTCGCACAATCTCTAAACAGAACATCCAGTTCCGGAATCTCCCTCTTCAGAGAAACCAGCTTCCCATCCCTGGTAAAACAATGCTTCGAAGAAGCCACAGTACAGACCTCGCCCCTGGTCACATTAAAAAACTCATAATCCAGTTCCAGAACCGCACCACTGTACTTCCTCACTGAAACCGAAATCTCCACCACATCATCAAAAAGCACCGGCTTCTTATAAGAAACCGAAACCCCCGCAACCGGAGAAACGATCCCCCGCTTCTCCACCTCACCATAACCAAAACCCATCTCTTTCATAAAATCGATCCGGGCCTCTTCCATCCATTTCACATAATTGGAATGATGGATAATCCCCATCTGATCCGTCTCATGATACTGCGCCTTACGCCTGTAAACACCCACAAAAACACTCCCTTCCATTTTTCCTACAGTATACACCACTCCCCCACACCAGGCAACAACACCTCACCCTTCCCACTTCATTTCAAACCGACAGCGAAGCGCCTCGGCTCATCCCCTACCGTTAAACCACAAGGAAACTCAGCCTTTCCTCCACGCCGTCCAGCGCAGCGCTGACGGCTCATCCAACTCCCGTGAAACCACTCAACCTCACATTCTAAACCGAACTCCCACCCCGCCACTCTACCCTCACACTCTGAACCTCACTGCCCGGGCAGCCATCAGCACTTCCCGGCTTGAAACACCAGCTGGCAAGGCGTGTGCTGTCTGGCGACGACTCTGCAGGAGGGGTGCTGATTCTTAGTCGGTGGAAATCTGCGTTGCTTCAAAAATTCTCGCTGTTTGAGCGAAGCGAGTTCGGGAATTTTTGAAGCGGTTTTAGCAGATTTTCAGCGGCTTAGAAGCCAGCCCCCGACGAAGCCCCGGCGCCGGACAGCACACGCCTTGCCAGCGTCCGTCCAACAAAACCACAAACCAGACAGCAACCCCAACACGGGCGTACGTTCCCTCCCACCACCCTCTTCCCACGAAAAAAAAAATCTGCTATAATACAACCACGCAATAATAAAACGAACATTCACAAAACAACTACATTCAAAAAAATCAAAGAAAGACAAGGTAAACCATAAATGAAATTCTCACCCAACATCAAAATCCCCGACTCCCTCAAACGAGTCCTCAAAAGAGAATCCACCCCTACCCCTCTACAAGAGCCCAGGCGACCCATCAAACGCAACCCCAAGGACAACATCCCGTTAAACTTCCGCGAACGCAGCAACGCCCGCATAAGCCTTCTAGCATCCATCGTTGTCCTTGCCATCCTGGTACTTTTCTTCAATCAGCTGGACTACCGCCTTATCCGCAAACCAGCCATTGATGCCCAGAAAAAAGCAGCTGCAATAAAAGAAAAACAAGAAGCAGCTGCCACTACCGGAGAAATCACCACAGCCTCCGTTATCGCAGTCGGCGACAACCTCTACCACCAGAGCCTCATAGACGCAGGCGCATCCTCTGACGGCAACTGGAACTACGACAAAATCTACACCCACATCCAGGACGCCATCAAAGACGCAGACATCAAAATGATCGACCAGGAAACCGTCTTCACAACCGACCACGACAGCGTAAGCTCCTACCCCTCCTTCGCAACCCCGACCGAAGTAGGCGACGCCATCGTAAAGGCCGGATTCAACGTAGTAGAATCCGCCAACAACCACATTGATGACTTCGGCGAAGGCTTCCTCACCGACACACTGAACTTCTGGAAAACCAATTATCCAGATGTCACACTTCTCGGAATCCATGACTCCCAGGAAGATGCTGACACCGTAAAAATCCGCGAAGTAAACGGTATCAAAATCGCATTTCTGGATTATACCTACGGCACTAACGTAGGCGGAATCGAGGGAAAAGATTACATGATCGACATGATCCGCAAGGACAAGATCACAACCATGATCCAGAAAGCCAAACAGCAGGCTGACTGCATCATCTTCGTAGCACACTGGGGCACCGAAGACGAAACTATGCCAAACGAATACGAAAAACAATGGGCAGCCTATCTCATGGAACAGGGTGTAAACGTCATCATCGGCGGTCACCCACATGTACTTCAGCCATACGGCCGCCTTACCGATGATAATGGCAATGAAGCTGTCGTTTTCTACTCTCTGGGAAATTTCGTATCCACCCAGCAGAAACTGGAAGAGCTCCTTGGCGGAATGGCAAAATTCACTATCCAGAAAACGGTAAAAGATGGCAAAACTTCCATCGAGATCCTGACACCAACTGTAGAACCTCTGGTTATGCATTACAACAGCGATGCCGGAGAATTTGGGCCGTACATGCTTTCTGACTACACGGAGGAACTGGCATCTCAGAACGGTGTTCAGAAGTACATTGGTTCCGGTGTATTCACTCTCGACAACCTGAAAAAGAAATTCAATGAAATCATGTCCATGAATGTTACCCCATCCACAGGAACCAATCTTCTGGATGTAACCATTGATACTGATCTGAATATGATTGATGCATCCGGAAATATCGTAGAAGACACCGATTCTATCACAGCAGAAAAATATTATGCGGACAAAGGAATTGACATTAATTCCGAAAATTTCAACTCTGCAGACAATAATTCCGGCAGCACAGACGGATCCTCGGATGACACCTCCGATGATGGCTCGGATTCTTATGATGACAGCAGCTATGACGATGGTTCCTACGATGATACTTCTTACGACGATTCCTATGATGACTCCTACTATGACAGTGAAGAATAAGTTGTATTAATTCCAGATAAAAACACCGGAGATCGGAATGTCTCATCTTCCAATGACATTCCGATCCCCGGTATTTTTTATTTTCTGTTTTTTGTCAGAACTTCACCACCTGTTTCAGTCCCTGAATCACCAGCATACTTAATCCTGACAATCCATAAACGGTCAGAAGCTCTCCCATTTTAAGTGTCTGCACTACAAAAAATCCATGCAGCGCCGGAACCGTAAGTACCACTGTAAGAAGTACAAATCCAGCCAGCACCACAGCACCGATCACACCACCTTCCACTCCAATGCGGGTCAGGAAATCTTTTGTAAGAATGGATTCCTTTACGGGTCTGGGCTTTTCTCCCATCACATCATGATGGTAAGGTTCCAGCCCCAGCGCAATGGCCGGAAGGCTATCCGTAAGCAGATTGATAAACAGCAGATGCACCGGCGCAAAAGGAACCGGTAAGCTCATCAGAGAAGCCACAATCACTACCAGAATTGCCGCAAAATTTCCGGAAAGAAGAAACTGTATAGCTTTTTTGATATTTTCACTATAAATGAGCAAGTTCGTGATTTTGCATAAAAGAAAGACACCTCGATTCCATGTGTTGTATAATGAAAGTGCCAAAACAAACATTTGCAACATTTACGAAAGAAGGTGTCTCTCGCA